>NZ_JAQMUA010000054.1:0-4157 GCF_028330895.1 Kamptonema animale CS-326
CCCTAGCCCCTAGCCCCTAGCCCCTTCTTAATCCACCACCCTCAACACCCCTCGGCGCAAACCATCAAAAACTCGGTCAATTTGTTCATGTTCCTCCATAGTCAAAGCCTCTTTAGACATCATCGCCGCCATAAACCTTCGCTGATCGGCACGAGTAATCTTGCGATTGATAAAGATGCGCTTTACCATTTCCTCAACACTGGCGCTGTTTAAATTCTCTTGAGATTGCATCCCTGTCATAACTCTCCACTGATTGACAAATCCCCATCACTTCAAATTTATGGGTATTTCCAGCAGCTTTTCTAATTCAAATCTTAATTTCTTAGATGCAATCCCGACTAGCTGCCCACTTTATTAAGATATCAGAATTCTCAACCGCGCGATCGCCTTACCCTCCCAAAAAAAACGAGACTGGGAAACGCCATCGCCCCAGTCTTGTCCGGCAGGTCTTAATTTTCAACTGTTCGTCCTTAGCAATTAGGAAACTACTAATTACTTAAGTTGTAAATGCGGATGGCGAGACTCGAACTCGCAAGGACAAGCCACACGCCCCTCAAACGTGCGCGTATACCAATTCCGCCACATCCGCTCTTTGAGTTTTGAGTTTTAAGTTTTGAGATTGCTTCGTACCTCGCAACACTGCGCGGTTTTGAGTTGAAGATTTTTCTTCAGACCCACCACTTGCAACCCTTACTTTTCACTCTACTACTGCCGATTTACAATCTTAACACCAAAACCTGATAATTGTGCAACAAATTTCTTTAAACTAGATTTTGGGTAATATTCATTACCAGAATATACCGAAAAGGCTTATTCTACAGATCGCAGAGTCACAAGTACCAAAGATGGGGTTTTCCAAACTCTTAATTGCCAATCGCGGAGAAATCGCCCTCCGTATCATCCGCACGTGCGAAGAGATGGGGATTCCAACCGTCGCGGTACACTCCACCATAGATCGCCACGCCCTCCACGTCCAATTAGCGGATGAAGCCGTTTGCATCGGTGAACCCACCAGCAGCAAAAGCTATCTAAACATCCCTAACATTATCGCCGCCGCCCTCACCCGCCACGCCACAGCCATTCACCCCGGCTACGGTTTCCTAGCGGAAAATGCTAAATTTGCCGAAATTTGTGCCGATCACCAGATTACCTTCGTGGGCCCTTCCCCAGAAGCCATGCGATCGATGGGAGACAAATCGACAGCCAAAGAAACCATGCAGCGAGTCGGCGTACCCACAGTACCAGGTAGCGGCGGATTATTAAAAGACGAAACTGAAGCGATCGCGATCGCCCGTGAAATTGGCTATCCCGTAATGATCAAAGCCACAGCCGGCGGCGGTGGGCGCGGCATGAGGCTGGTTCGAGAAGAATGCGAACTGCCCAAACTTCTAGCCGCCGCCCAAGGTGAAGCTGATGCCGCCTTTGGCAACCCAGGCATTTACCTAGAAAAATTCATCGAATGCCCTCGCCATATCGAAATTCAAATCCTACCCGACTCTCACGGTAACGTCATCCATCTCGGCGAAAGAGACTGTTCCATCCAACGGCGACATCAAAAACTCCTTGAAGAAGCCCCCAGTCCCGCCCTTACTCCCAAACTGCGAGAAAAAATGGGTCACGCTGCTGTTAAAGCTGCCAAATCCATCAACTACACCGGCGCGGGAACCGTCGAATTTCTGCTTGACAAATCGGGCAAATTCTACTTCATGGAAATGAACACCCGCATCCAAGTAGAACATCCTGTCACCGAAATGATTACCGGCCTTGACCTAATCGCCGAACAAATTCGCATCGCCCAAGGTGAAAAATTGCAACTTAATCAACACCAAGTTGTAATGAACGGTCACGCCATAGAATGTCGCATTAATGCCGAAGACCCCGACCATAACTTCCGCCCCCACCCCGGCAGGATCAGCGGCTATTTGCCTCCTGGGGGCCCCGGCGTGCGAATGGATTCTCACGTCTACACAGATTACGAGATCCCGCCTTATTATGATTCTTTGATTGGCAAATTGATCGTCTGGGGGCGCGATCGCCCCACAGCCATCCGCAGAATGAAACGCGCCCTCCGAGAATGCGCCATCACCGGCGTACCCACGACCATCGGCTTCCATCAAAAAATCCTAGAAACCCCAGCCTTCCTTGCCGGCGAAGTCTACACAAATTTCGTTGAGGAGTGGATGCGTCAAAACAAGCGTTAACAATTAACAGTTAACTGTTAACCGTTAACTGTTAACCGTTAACCAATTACATCATCGTCAGCAATCCTTGCTGACCCAATAGCATCTCCCGCAGGAGGCTGACAATACCTACCCAAATAATTGGCGTGATGTCCACCCCCCCAATTGGAGGCACGATCTTCCTCATCGGGATTAACAAGGGCTCTGTCGGCCAAGCAATTAAGCTAAAGGGTAGTCGATTCAAGTTTACCTGCGGATACCAAGTCAGGACAATGCGGAAAATAAAGAGCAAGGTCATCACCACCAGGACAAAGCCCAGTATCCAACTCGCAATCGTAATAGAACTCATGTCAGCCATTAATATCTTAAGTATTGTAAAGTAACTTTCTCATAATTTTAACCTGTTTCCGTAACCCTCTTGCCCTAGCCCCTAGCCCCTTGCCCCTAGCCCCTTCTTCCCTAGCCCCTTCTTCCCTAGCCCCTAGCCCCTTACTTTTGGGTAAGTCCTATTATAAAATTAATAAAAATCAAATTCTTGTAATAGAGGGCTTTGGATCTATGACTCCTTCACTAGCTAACTTTTTCTACAGTCTGCTTTGGGGTGCTGGGCTTGTATTAATTCCGGCAACAGTCGCACTGATCTTTATCAGCCAGAAAGATAAGATCAAACGCACCTAATCAGGTTAAGAATGGGTTAACTGTTAACTGTTAACGGTTAACTGTTACCGGTTGACAGAAAAACAGCGAACGGTCAATGGTCAACAGTTAACGCTCTTCCTTTTTCCTTGTACTTATAAGCTAGGACTTATACTCATAGACCTTGATAACCTGCTTTTTTACCAAATCTGCGATGCTCTAACGAAGTATTTTCGTAAAAACCCGGTTTCTGGGCCCATGAGTGTAAGTCCTATCAGCTTAATCTCAGTAGAGATTTTATTTCTAAATCGTTAACATTAGGACTGACATAGGAGAAAGGCTAATGGTTAATTTTGGATTGAACTGGAGCAGTCTGCTGGGAATCGTCCTAGCAGTGGCCGGCGCAGGCCTCTACTTTCTGCGATCTTGGAAACCCAAACTAGCGCGAGATCACGATATTTTCTTTGCCGCTGTAGGCTTGCTGTGCGGCGGTATCCTGCTATTTCAAGGATGGCGACTAGACCCCATTCTGGCTTTCGGTCAGTTCCTCCTTTCTGGTACCGCCATCTTCTTTGCAGTAGAAAGCGTTAATTTGCGCGGCGCTGCAACGGCCGGCGCAAAAAGCCGCAACCAGATAGTAGATGAAGAGCGACCGGTCAGCAATGCCTACGCTTATGATAGCTATGACGCTGAGCTAGAACGACTTGAACCAGAAGAAGATTATCCTCCCCGTCCCCGAATTAGAGCAAGCCAAGATCCGCGTTCCACGCGGGAGACCTACGAAGACGAACCCCGCCGTCGGCCATCAAGTCGTAGCAGTACACCACGACCAGATTTAGGAGAAAAGTCCCGCAAGCGGCCCGTGCGTCCCGGAACCTCACCAACAGAGAAACCCGACGACTGGGAAGGAAGCGATCTCGAAGACAAGCCTACTCGCACGCGCAATAGCCGCCCCCCTGGGTCAGAGAGTCGTAACCCCGAAACTACAAGACCAAAAAGAAGCCGTCCTCCTGAAGAATCCAGGTCTCGCCGGAGTAGAGGTAGCGAAGACCCAGCGCCAGCAGACTATGTTGAGTATCGACCAGTAGACTACCCAGACGATAACGCAGGCAATTCGACCAATTTTGAATAATCAGCAAAGGGAAAACTGGTAATTGAGAATTGGGAATTGGTAATTTGTCAAGGGGGAAAAAGAATAAATTTATTAGGAGTGAGGGGAAGAAAGATAAAAATTTTCCCCTCACCTTTTAGATTAAGGGCAGAGGTTTCTTCCGTATTCGGATAAAAACGGGAAGGCTTTCCTCTTAACCAGTACTTACGAAAAAAACCCGTAACGGCCCC
>NZ_JAQMUA010000055.1:0-2830 GCF_028330895.1 Kamptonema animale CS-326
CCATTAGCAATTAGCCATTATGGAGAGGGTGTAATTTGCGGTTGTCTGGCTTTTTCAGCAATGGCACTTTTCATAACTTTTACCATTTGCAGTACCACGACAGATAAAAACACGCTGACTACATCACTAACTAAAAACCAGAAAGGCTCTATTTCTGAATTCTGTCTTTGCATTCTTGACATTTCCCGGTTCAATATATTTGAGCCAATAGTTAAAGCGTAAAACCCTCCAATTAGCGGATCTAGCTGCTCGGCCCACTGTGTGAATTCTCCCCCTTCCTGCTTAAATGTATTGCCAAATGTTGAGAGTGTATTCCAAATTCCCCAAAAGCTGTATATCGGGATCAAAAATCTTGCCAGTGCTCCTCCTGGCGTGATGGGATAATCCTTAAAGAGAACCTTGAGATCGACGTGCAGACGATATAGCCATACTAGCCAAAGCACTAACGCAACCAAGCCTATAAAAAGTGCAACAAATAGCAAAATCTCTTGTAGACCTTGAAGCGCATCAGAAATAGTCGGTGCTATTACTTTAAGCAAAGAGAAAATTAGGGAAATGATGGTTAACGATAAGTTAGCCCAAAGAAACTGCATTAATAATCGACTAACTCCGTGGGACTTGAGAGGAGTCGCTGCATCAAAATTATTCATTAAGCCTCCAAGAAAATCTGCCGCAGGGGGGTGATACCCACAGCATACACGACTATACCAGTTTACCTTTTTTTGTAGAGAACGGTAATGCCGAGAGGCTGTTACACTGAGAGTAGCTTAAATAAGTAATTGACTGCGGGGATAGCTTTTAAAGAGAGAAGCAAGACGCGATCGCACTCATTCATCTTTCGTAAATTTCCCGGCGATGACCAACTTCCACAATTTTGATAGTGAAATTTTCATCATCAATATTGTAGATTACTCGATAATCGCCAATCCGAATTCGCCATCGGTTTTCTTGACCCTTTAACTTGACACAACCAGGCGGACGCGGGTCATTGGTTAAAGCCTGAATTTTAGGAGAAATCCGGCTACTGATATCAAGTGGGAGAGAATCTAGTTCTTTTTCAGCCGTTCGTGCAAAAACAATTAGGTAGTCAGACACTCAACTTACCCTTCTCCATCAGTTTAAGTTTAACTTCTCCCCAAGGCACAGTAGGTTCCTTCTCACGCTCGTCAGCAATTATGCCGTCATAGACATCTTCCCAGAGTTCGCCGTGTTTATCAAATTCTAGAAGTACGGCAATATTTTCACCTTTGTCATTAATTAAAAACTGAAAATCAGTTGATTCTCCCAATTCTGCTAAAACATCTACCCAAAATTGACTGTGTTCTTTGAGGTCAACAATTGCAGCAGTTTTCTTGCCTTGGTTGTCCGTTAAAAATTGAACTCCACGCATGGTATAGTTTTTCATCTCGGTGTTTGCAAACATTGAATATGTATATTATAATAAATTAGCATGAACGATCGATCTTGGTTAAAACTACTGCAAAAACACCGCGCGATCGCGGTCATCCGTTCCCCAAAAATGGAACTGGGAGCGCTGATGGCTAAAGCTATAGCAAAGGGAGGAATTCAGTTAATTGAAATTACCTGGAATAGCGATCGCGCATCTGAGCTAATTTCCCAATTGCGCTCGGAATTGCCAGAGTTTACAATTGGTACTGGTACGCTCTTAAACTTAGAGCAGCTAGATCGAGCTGTTGAGTGTGGTGCTCAATTTCTCTTTACTCCCCACACCGATTTAGCTATGATTGAAGCCGCAGTTAATGCGGGTATACCAATAATTCCTGGTGCTTTCTCGCCTACGGAAATTGTTAGCGCCTGGCAAGCTGGCGCTAGCTGTGTTAAGGTGTTTCCCATCTCAGCAACAGGAGGTGCTAGCTACATTAAAAGTTTGCAAGGCCCACTGGGTAATATTCCCCTAATTCCTACTGGAGGTGTTACTCTGGAAAATGCTAAAATCTTTATCGAAGCAGGCGCGATCGCGGTGGGTTTGGCAGGGGATTTGTTTCCTCAACAGCTAGTAGAAACTGGAGATTGGGACGCGATCGCACAGTTGGCTCGTAATCTTGTAAAGAATTTAACCTGAAGGGTAAAGATTAGGCAAGAATGCTATAACAGATAAGTTGCCTGCGATTTGGATAAAATCTTTAGCTATATTATGTAAATGGGAAACCCTGAAATTATCTAGTTTTCCAAACCTCAGAGGTGTGAAGAATGAAAAACATTATTAGCTCAATTTGGTTGCGTCGCGCTATAACTTTGTGTGCTTGTAGTGCTTTGAGCATTTCCGCTTTGTGTGGCACGTCAACTCCGGCAACGGCAAACGAGGCACACAACAAAATTGCTTATAGAATTATGCAGTTACAACAATCCAATCAACGATGGATTGAAATTGACTTATCCCGGCAGCGATTGGTAGCTTGGGAAGGTAATAAAGCAGTTTATGCAGTTATTGTTTCTACAGGTAAGTCATCGACTCCTACCCGCGTTGGGACTTTTGCTATTCAAACTAAGTACGTCAGTACCCGGATGACTGGGGATGACTATGATTTGCCCAATGTTCCTTATACAATGTATTACGACGGTGGCAATGCAATTCACGGGGCTGGCTGGCATAATTTGTTTGGCAATCCCGTCACTCACGGCTGCACAAATGTTGCAGTTAATCATGCTAAATGGCTGTTTGAATGGGCTGATGTAGGCACGCCTGTGGTAGTACATAAATCTTAATTGTTAGTTGTTAATTGTTAGTTGTTAGTTGTTGGTTGTTGGTTGTTGGTTGTTAGCAATAAATTGTAAGGTGGGCGCTCGCCGCAACCATCTTCTTCTATGA
>NZ_JAQMUA010000056.1:0-7191 GCF_028330895.1 Kamptonema animale CS-326
AGGGAAATCGGAAAAATATGGCTTTGTTGTTTTTGCTTCTTCGTTGTTCTCTCTACTACTTCCGCTACAAATTTGAACGATCACCATTATCACCATTAATTACAATAGTCCCGACAGTTTTTAGAGAAACGGCCCAAACCTTTATTCTACCGTTGGCGATGCCTGCGGCTGGCTGCGCCTACGCGACCATCTTGGAGCCCCAAATCCGCATTCTACCGTTGCATTAATATAGATTTCAGCCACCATTGCGCTTCTGTCCCAACTAACTAACGATCCGTATAATTCTCCCAGCCTTTTTATTTACTTAATGGAAATTAGCCATAAATAAGGTTTATTACTAATTAAAACAGCTCTTTTAACTCACTACACCGCCCAGTCACCGCTTCCCAATCCCAAATTCCCAAATCTCTTGCCAAAAACAGTTAAGTCATTTACAATGGAAGGTCTGGTATCCCCACCCAAACATATTTCCCCCAAAATCCCATCCCTGCCAAGGGGAAGGGTATTTCAGTGCGGATTCCATTTAAAGTAGAAACTAGCGACAAAGCTAAACGAGCCTTAACTCATGCCCACTATTCAGCAACTTATTCGCTCTGCACGAGAAGAAACGCAGAAAAAGACTAAATCCCCAGCTCTCAAGAGTTGCCCTCAGCGTCGTGGGGTCTGTACAAGAGTTTACACGACCACACCCAAAAAACCAAACTCAGCACTGCGGAAGGTAGCGCGGGTGCGCCTAACCTCTGGTTTTGAAGTAACAGCCTACATTCCCGGCATCGGTCACAACCTCCAAGAACACTCAGTTGTGATGATTAGAGGCGGTCGGGTCAAAGACTTACCAGGCGTGAGATACCACATTATTCGTGGAACTTTAGACACCGCCGGAGTAAAAGACCGCAAACAAGGACGCTCAAAATACGGAGCCAAACGTCCCAAAGCTGGCGCTGCCAAAAAATAAGCATCTAGCCGCGATCGCGGAGTTAAAGGCGACAACACTTACTGATTATTTTTCAGCTAAGTCAGATAGCAACCGCCAAGGTAACTAAAAAGTTCTGAATTGCTGAAACCATTGCTTTTATTTCCTTGTGCCCTCTGCTATATAGCCCGCAAAGTTCCTCAAAGCCTGTGGCGATCTCACGCATCTGGGCCCAATCAAAAAGCCAAAATCAAAAATCACGCATCCAAAATTAAACTATGTCTCGCCGTAGGGTTATTCAAAAACGTCCGATTCCCGCTGACTCGGTTTATAACAGCCGCCTAGTCACGATGATGGTACGCCGCATTATGCAAAGTGGGAAAAAATCAGTTGCCTCAAACATTATTTACGATGCGATGAAAACCATCCAAGAACGGACGGGTGGCGATCCGCTGGATCTGTTTGAAAAAGCTGTCAAAAATGCAACACCTCTGGTAGAAGTGAAAGCGCGGCGGGTAGGCGGCGCAACCTACCAAGTCCCAATGGAAGTGCGCTCTGACAGAGGCACTGCTTTGGCCTTACGTTGGTTGATCCGGTTTGCACGGGCTAGAGCTGGTCGCTCCATGTCGATTAAGCTAGCGAATGAATTGATGGATGCCGCCAATGAAACGGGCAGTGCCATTCGTAAGCGCGAAGAAACCCACCGGATGGCAGAAGCAAACAAAGCTTTTGCCCACTATCGGTACTAATTTTAGAGACTGGGGATGCTGGCAAGAGAGGAATAAAGCTTACCTGTAGCCATCTCTCAAAACTCCCAACTCTTCCCCAGTTGCCTTGGGCTTTTAGCAAATGTTTGTGTGAACAAATCTTGCAAAAAATATTAAAATGTAACAGTAAACTCCATGTACGAGTCAGCAATATCGGTTGTTATGACTCGATATTATGTAGTATTATTGTAATATAACAGCAACACAAACTAAAGGAGGTAGCTGTGGCACGTTCCGTCCCGCTTGAGAGAACACGCAATATTGGTATTGCCGCCCACATTGATGCGGGCAAAACAACAACGACTGAAAGAATCCTGTTTTATTCCGGCGTGGTTCACAAGATGGGTGAAGTCCACGAGGGAACAGCAGTTACCGACTGGATGGCTCAAGAGCGGGAGCGTGGAATCACCATTACTGCCGCTGCCATTACTACCAGTTGGAAAGATTACAAGATTAATATCATTGATACTCCGGGTCACGTAGACTTCACAATTGAAGTTGAGCGATCGATGCGGGTATTGGATGGAGTAATCGCCGTATTTTGTTCAGTCGGCGGAGTCCAGCCCCAATCTGAGACAGTCTGGAGACAAGCCGATCGCTATAAAGTACCTCGGATTGTATTCGTAAACAAGATGGATCGCACGGGTGCGAACTTCTATAAAGTTTACGCTCAGATTTGCGATCGCATGAGAGCCAACGCCGTCCCCATCCAGATCCCCATCGGTAGCGAAAGCGAATTTAAAGGGATTGTCGATTTGGTAAAGATGAAAGCCTACATCTACACCACCGACCTCGGCACCGACGTTGAAGAAACCGAAATCCCCGAAGACCTCAAAGAGTTAGCCCAAGAGTATCGCACCAAATTGATCGAATCGGCGGCAGAAACCTCCGACGCTCTAATGGAAAAATACTTTGAAGGGCAAGAACTCACAGAAGCAGAAATCATGTCTGCCCTGCGGAAAGGCACGATCGCAGGTACGATCGTCCCCATGCTATGCGGTTCCGCCTTCAAAAACAAAGGCGTGCAGCTCTTGCTAGATGCAGTGATCGACTACCTACCCTCCCCCTTAGAAGTTCCCCCAATTCAGGGAACCTTGCCCAACGGCGATACAGCCGAACGGGGAGCCGATGACAATGCGGCAATGTCCGCCTTGGCATTCAAAATCATGGCAGACCCCTACGGCCGTCTGACCTTCGTGCGAGTTTACTCCGGCATCCTCAAAAAAGGCAGCTACGTGATGAACTCCACTAAGGACAAAAAAGAGCGGATTTCTCGCTTAATCGTTCTTAAAGCCGACGATCGCATTGAAGTAGACGAACTTCGTGCCGGCGACTTAGGAGCAGCCTTGGGTCTCAAAGACACCTTTACCGGCGACACGCTCTGCGATGACACCGCTCCCATTGTGCTGGAGTCTTTGTTCATCCCCGAACCCGTGATTTCCGTAGCGGTGGAACCCAAAACCAAAGCCGACATGGAGAAACTCTCCAAAGCTCTGCAATCTCTCTCCGAGGAAGATCCTACCTTCCGAGTCAGAGTTGACCACGAAACCAACCAGACAGTCATCGCCGGTATGGGCGAACTCCACCTGGAAATCTTGGTTGACCGGATGCTGCGAGAGTTCAAAGTCGAAGCCAACGTCGGCGCACCCCAGGTAGCCTACCGCGAAACCATTCGCAAAGCCGTCCGCGCTGAAGGCAAATTCATCCGTCAAAGCGGCGGTAAAGGTCAGTACGGCCACGTCGTCATCGAACTGGAACCTGGGGAACCAGGAACCGGCTTTGAATTCGTCTCCAAAATTGTTGGTGGCGCTGTACCCAAAGAGTACATCGGCCCCGCAGAACAAGGGATGAAAGAAGCTTGCGAATCCGGCATTGTCGCTGGCTATCCAGTGATCGACCTTAAAGCCACGATGGTAGATGGGTCTTACCACGATGTAGACTCCTCCGAAATGGCATTTAAGATCGCCGGCTCAATGGCCATCAAAGAAGCCGTGATGAAAGCAACGCCCGTGCTGCTAGAGCCTATGATGAAAGTAGAGGTCGAAGTGCCCGAAGATTATATCGGGAACATCATCGGCGACCTCAACTCTCGCCGGGGTCAGATTGAAGGTCAAGAGACGGAACAAGGACTTGCCAAAGTTGCGGCCAAAGTTCCTTTGGCACAAATGTTTGGTTATGCCACAGACATCCGCTCGAAAACCCAAGGTCGCGGGATCTTCACAATGGAATTCAGCCATTACGAAGAAGTCCCCCGCAACGTGGCTGAAGCCATCATCGCCAAGAGCAAAGGGAACTCTTAATTGTTAGTGGTTAGGGATTAGTAGTTAGTTGTGAACTCAAAGCAACTCACTACCGATCGCTAACAATTAACTACTGACAACTAATTGTTAGTGTTAGCGTTAGTAGTTAGTTGTGAACTGAAAGCAACTAACAACTAACTACTAACAACTAACTACTAACAACTGACAACTGACAAAGGAACAGAATCAAGAATGGCACGCGCAAAATTTGAACGGAACAAACCCCACGTAAACATCGGCACTATCGGTCACGTCGATCACGGCAAAACAACTTTAACTGCCGCAATTACGATGACTCTATCTGCACTGGGTCAGGCAAAGGGTAAAAAGTATGATGAAATCGATGCTGCGCCTGAAGAAAAAGCGCGAGGTATCACCATTAATACAGCTCACGTTGAGTACGAAACCACAGCTCGGCACTATGCCCACGTTGATTGTCCCGGACACGCTGACTATGTGAAAAACATGATCACCGGTGCGGCTCAAATGGATGGCGGGATCTTGGTGGTATCAGCGGCAGACGGCCCCATGCCTCAAACTCGCGAACACATCCTGCTAGCTAAGCAAGTCGGTGTTCCTAGCCTTGTTGTCTTCTTAAACAAGGAAGACATGGTAGACGACGCAGAACTACTAGAACTGGTGGAACTGGAAGTTCGGGAACTCCTAAGTTCTTACGATTTTCCTGGTGATGATATCCCCATCATCACTGGTTCGGGATTGAAAGCTCTCGAAGCGATGGCTGCCAATCCCAAGACTGTAAAGGGTGATAATGAGTGGATTGATAAGATTTACAAGCTGATGGAAGCAGTGGATACTTACATCCCCACGCCGGAACGCGAAATTGATAAGCCCTTCTTGATGGCAGTTGAAGACGTATTCTCGATTACTGGTCGGGGTACTGTTGCTACTGGCCGGATTGAGCGCGGAAAAATCAAAGTCGGCGAAACTGTGGAATTGGTGGGTATTCGGGACACTCGCAGCACTACCGTGACTGGCGTGGAAATGTTCACGAAGTCTCTGGAGGAAGGTCTGGCCGGCGACAACGTGGGTCTGCTGCTCCGGGGGCTTGAAAAGAAGGATATTGAAAGGGGCATGGTGATTGCTAAGCCCAAATCGATTACTCCTCATACTCAGTTTGAATCTGAAGTTTATATCCTCAAGAAGGAAGAAGGCGGCCGACACACGCCGTTTTTCTCTGGCTACCGCCCTCAGTTCTACGTCCGCACGACGGATGTAACTGGTACGATCAATCAGTTCACCAGTGATGATGGTAGCGAAGCTGAAATGGTGATGCCGGGAGACCGCATCAAAATGACAGTGGAACTGATCAACCCGATCGCTATTGAACAAGGGATGCGTTTCGCTATTCGCGAAGGTGGCCGCACCGTAGGTGCTGGCGTTGTCTCCAAAATCCTCAAGTAGGACTCCGCTAAAATTAGGTGGAGCAGAAAAGCGGCAAAATGTCAATAAGCTTTTCTGCTCTTCTAATTTGTAGTTAACAGTTAACAGTTAACGGTTAAAAGTTAACGGTTAACAATAAAAAAACAACTGAACCTAGAAAACTAAAGAAAATCAAATGGCAACTATCCAACAACAAAAAATCCGCATTCGCCTCAAAGCCTTCGATCGCCGTATTCTTGACGCATCTTGCGAGAAGATTGTAGATACAGCAAACCGGACTGCGGCAACTGCGATCGGCCCGATTCCCTTACCTACGAAACGGCGGATATTCTGTTTGCTGCGATCGCCCCACGTTGATAAAGATTCACGGGAACACTTCGAGACTCGTACTCATCGCCGCATTATCGACATTCATCAGCCTTCCGCTAAAACTATTGATGCTTTGATGAAACTGGACTTACCAGCCGGTGTGGATATTGAAGTGAAACTTTAGATTAGTTTCTGGCAATTTGTAAGGGCGAAGTGTTTGCATCAGGGAAATTCTGTTTTTACAGAGATTCGGGGGCAAATAGTTCGCCTTTACACATAAAATAAAGATAATATTAGAGATAATATTAGACATAATTATTAATCTCAATTCCAGAGATCCAAAATCCATGTGCCAACTGCTAGGAATGAACTGCAATGTGCCAACGGATATTTGCTTTTCTTTTGAGGGATTTTCTGCAAGAGGTGGCAAAACAGATATTCACGCTGACGGTTGGGGCATTGCCTTTTTTGAAGGCTTGGGATGCCGTCTGTTTTTAGAAGCTCAACCTTCCGTCAGTTCTGCTGTAGCCAAATTGTTGCGGGGCTATCCTATCCATTCTACTAATGTAATTGCCCACATCCGTAAAGCTACTCAAGGTGAAATTACTCTAGAAAACTGTCATCCTTTTCAGCGGGAACTGTGGGGCCGCTATTGGGTATTTGCTCATAACGGCAATTTGCTAGAATTTGAGCCTGAAAATGCAGGTTTTTATCAAGCAGTCGGTCAAACTGACAGTGAAAAAGCATTCTGTTTGATACTAGAAACTTTGCGGCAACACTTTCCTCAAAGTAAACCTCCTTTAGAAGAACTTTATTCAGTTCTCGCAGATATTAGTAAAATTCTGGCAGCAAAAGGTGTATTTAACTATTTGTTTTCGGATGGAGAACACTTATTTGCACATTGCTCAACGCTACTAAGTTATATTGTGCGTCAAGCGCCCTTTGGTACTGCTCATTTAGTTGACGAAGACTTAACTTTAGATTTTCGAGAGTTGACGGGGGAAAGCGATCGCGTGGCTGTAATTGCTACTGTTCCGCTTACTGATAACGAAGTGTGGACGCAGATGCAACCGGGGGAAATGTTAGTATTTCAGGATGGATTGCCACTCAAATTTTAAGGCGAATATAGAGGTTTTCGGTTGCAAGATCGCAGGGTAATGGGTAATGGGTAATTGCTAATTGGTAACTGGTAATTATAGCAGGAGACAGAAGAAGGAAGAAGGCAGAAGGCAGAAGGCAGGAGGCAGAAGGCAGAAGGCAGGACGAAAATTCAATGCTTCGCTCGCAATGACAGATCGTAAGTAATTTGCCGGACATGATATCACTTGCGGTCAATTACCGTTCAAACGTAGAAAAAGCTCTTGGGAGTCTTGCCGTGTTTCGACCCCAAGAGCTTTTTCTTTTAACTTAGAACTTAAACCTACTCCTCACACAAATCAATCATCTATCAAAAGATCGTAAATGTCTCTACCTCTAAAGGAATACTTACGTAACGCCGCCC
>NZ_JAQMUA010000057.1:0-5565 GCF_028330895.1 Kamptonema animale CS-326
GAACTTTGTAGTCTTTGTCAACTCTAGAAAAAGTGCGGAGGCTAGTGCTAATACCTTGGATGCGATCGCAGCCCAATTGCATCGAGTCAATCATTTTAGGCAAGTCTTCGATGATGTAACCTAAATCGATATCTTCGGCATGGTCGGTAATCTCTGTTTCTGGGGCGCGATCGCGATAGAGATTGAGATGCTCCACTAAGTCTTGAACGGTGGATTTAGCTTCATTCAAATTGCCAGCAATAAAGCCAACGGGGTTATTAATTTCATGAGCCACGCCAGCAACCAAATTACCCAAAGCAGACATCTTTTCGCTTTGAATCATTTGCAATTGGGTTTGCTGCAAGTCATATAAGGCTTGTTCTAGCTGTTGGGAATAGGTTTGTGACTGTTCATAAAGTCGCGCATTTTCTAGGGAGATAGCGGCTTGAGCGCAAAGTAGATTCAGTAGCTCGACGCGATCGCTTGTAAACGCCCCCGTTACTAAATTATTTTCTAGATATAAAATGCCCAGTAATTTCCCTTGATGCAAAATCGGACTACACAAAATACTCTTAGGTTGCTGACGGATAATATAGGGATCGTTAACTAAGGTGGGATCTGCTGTCGCATCCACTAAAACAACAGTCTGATTGTTGTGCTTGACTTTGTAAATGAGCTTCACGGGAATCTCCTGGCTTTCCTCAACGGCAATCTTTTGTAACATTAATGGTTGCGTTCCCTCGGTAATTGAGCCTTTAATTAGCAGGCGATTGTCTCGCAACAGCATCAACACGCATTTATCAGCTCCGGCATTTTTGATGACGATTTCAAGCAACGATGATATAAGTTTTTCAAATTCGATTTCGCATGAAAGAGTTTGGGAAGCTTTGAGAAGGGTTTTTAAATCTAGGGTATCTGAGATACTGCTGCTAGAAGTGGCAGAATTGGTGAATGTGACATTCCCCAAGGAGAAAATAGTTTCACTAGTAGAAAGAGGAGAAGAGGTTTGCTTTAATATGGGGGCAAGTAATTGCGGATAGCGTTTTTCTAAATCGGCAATCTTGGCTTTTGCACCCCAGCGAGCATAGGCATAGTAGGCGTTGGTCATGTATTCTCCAGCTATACCCTTTTTGCCCCAATCTAGGTAAAACTTTGCCGCTAATTCGTTAGCCAGTGCTTCTTCTTGGATATATTCGTAGGCTTTGGCAAGAGCGATCGCACGATCGAACAGTTCAATTGCTTCTGCTTTTTGTCCCGATAAAATGCTTAAAACAGCATTAACTAGAGCGTACTTATGAGCAAAGTTTTCCGGGCAACTAGCAGCCCATATACTGAGTTGGGCTTGGTTTGATTTAACTTTTTGGATGTAACTATTGTCTAGACCTAGAGAATGACTCCAACAGTATTCAGCGATCGCAATAGATTGATAGAAATTAAGAGCTGCAACCTGATATTTGCCAGTAATTGTACCAACTAAGTTTTCAGCTCCCTGTGCTGATTCCACGGCCTCTGCATAGCGCCCATAAAAACATAGAACTTTAGTTTTTAGAATCAAATAATGGCAAATTGCATAGTCGCTGTTATTTATCCTACATACCTCAAGATGCTGCTGCTCAGTCGGGAGATTCTTTGCAGGACTAGCTGTAAGTTCAGCAAGCCAAATGTTTAATCCAGTAATGACATCCACAGCCAGTTGATAGTTAAGTTTCTTGGCGGAAAACCTTAAATATTCAGGAAGATTTTGCTCAACTTCTAATAGGCTTTCTCCTGCATAAAATGGATTGAGCAGCTTGTACATTAAAAGATTGCCTGAGAAAACCATCTCCCCCGACTGTAGTCCAGCAACTAATCCTTCATCAAAGATTGGCCCTGAACAACGCAAGGAACGCACCCAAGAAAGGAGATTATTCCCTAGCATATAGCAAGCTTTGCAGAGATTATCTGCTTGCTTAAATCGTCTGGCTAAACTCACTGCCAAAACTCCAAATTCATAGCCCAATTGATAGTCGCCATGATAAAATCCCAGATACATTCCATAGGCTGAAAATCCGTTTCCTGATTCACCGATCGCGCCAAAGTTAAGCGATACTGAAACCATTGATAAAGCAACGATAAAGTATAGCTCTCCCTTCTGTAGAACATAAACGGGTACGATTAAATTATTCAGGATTTTGATAATCAGGCATTTCTCTGGATCGGTAGCCTCTGGTTGATCGACTAGCTGCTCTGGCTTACGATTCGCTAATTTCAATTGAATCTCACGTTGGTAAGATTCAATTTGCTCTGGTAAGTCTATTTCTGATAAATCAAAATTCAAGCAAGATAATGCCTTTTGTCCATACCGAAGTGCTTGCAGGTACTGACCCTGCAAGGTGAACATCATAATCGCTAGGTTAAAGGCTTCGGCTCTTTCAAGTTGTCGTCTAGCAAAGCTAGAGATTGTTTCAACAAGGGCTAGAGAAGATTGGAAATCCCCGGACAAATACTGAACTTCTGCAAGATTGAAATAAACTTCTAGAGACTTTTCGTAGTCTTGCTGCCAACTATCTGGAGGTAACAAGCGTTGAGCTACCGTAAAGTAGTTCACAGCAACTCCATAGGCAGTAGACTCTTTAGCCCTTGTCCCTGCAATACAGTTTAGCCGTAAAAGTTCTAAACGTTCTTCCTGGCTTTCATGCAGTTCAAAACCCTCATTTAAATGATTGACGACCGCAAAAATTTTGTTACCTTGTTCCTCTGGCGAACCATCAGCCAGCAGAAGTTTGCCAATTTTGAAGTGAGTGGCTTGCTTTAAACCTTCAGGAATGAGAGAGTAAGCCGCTTGCTGGATGCGATCGTGGAGAAACAGATAACTAACGGTGATGTTATTAACCGCTTCTACATCTTCTAGATCGCGTTCATTGCCGTAGAAAAACTTGTAGGTTGAGTTTTCTGGAATGACTAACCCATCTTGAAGCGATTGCCACAACTTTACGGCCACACTATCTTGAGTAGCTTCACAGACTATTGCTAATGTTTCTAAATCAAATCGATTACCAATGCACGCCGCTAACTTTAATACTTCCTGTGTTGCTCCTGGAAGCCTCCGCAATCGTCGGATGGTAAATTCCACAACATCATCCGTTAAAGCTAATTGTTTCACCAGGGTTAAGTTACACTGCCACTGACCAGAGAAATGATGAAAAATAATACATTCTTCATCATGCAGTCCGTATAAAAACTGAATAGTGAAAAATGGGTTCCCCTGAGTTTTTTGGTAGACGAACTGCGAAAGTGGCGCAGCGATCTCATGGGAACACTGCAATGTATCGGCAACTAAACAGGTAATATCTGATTCATGCAAAGAACCCAACGTTAGAGTGTTGAGATTGACACCTCGTTGTCTAATCTCATTGAGGGTTAGCATCAAGGGATGGGCTGGAAAAACTTCATTATCCCGATAAGCTCCGAGTACGAGTAGATAGCCTGCTTCCAACTCGCTCATCAACAATTTCAACAGGTTCAAAGAAGCGGAATCAGCCCACTGTAAATCATCGAGGAAAATCACTAAGGGATGTTCTTCCTTTATAAATACCTGAATAAATTTGCCAAACAGCAGATTAAACCGATTCTGAGATGCACTACCAACTAGCTTAATTACCGGGGGTTGGGAACCAATGATCTGTTCTAGTTCGGGAATGACTTCAATCAAAACTTGTCCATTTTCACCAACAGCAACCAGAATTTGCTCCTTCCAGCTAGATAGTTCTACATCGGATGCGCTCAGTATTTGTCCCATCAAGCTGCGAAGAGCTTGGACAAAGGCTGAAAACGGAATGTTGCGATTGAACTGGTCATACTTGCCTTTGATGAAATAGCCGCGCTGTCGGGTGATGGGTTTGTGGACTTCATTCACTACCGCAGTTTTGCCAATACCAGATAAACCAGCTATCAGTATCAGTTCAGAACTGCCGCTAGCAACACGCTCGAAGGCTTTCAGCAACGACTGAACATCGTTTTCCCGTCCGTAGAGTTTGTCGGGGATGATGAAGCGATCGCTCACATCTCTTTGAGCAATGGGAAAATTATTAATCTCACCAGTTTCTTGTAGCTGATGCAAACATTTTTCTAAATCGAATTTCAGCCCCAAGGCACTTTGATATCGGTCTTCCGCATTTTTTGCCATCAATTTCATCACTATATCTGCCACCACCTGCGGGATTTTTTCTTTCCGATTCCCTTCTAAAAGTGCTGGTTGTTTGGCAATATGAGAATGGACTAATTCCATTGGGTCATTGGATTCAAAAGGTAACTTTCCGGCGAGTAATTCAAATAAAGTCACACCCAGAGAATAAAAGTCACTCCGATAGTCAATCCCTCGATTCATTCTCCCGGTTTGTTCGGGAGAGATATAGGCTAAGGTTCCTTCTAAGACATTGGGATTTTGGATTTCCTGGGTTTCTCGTGGTAGCAGAGAAGAAATACTAAAGTCAATTAATTTGACTTCTTTCGTATCTGGATTAATGAGAATATTAGCAGGTTTAATATCTTTGTGAATGATGCGGTTTTGGTAGAGATAGTGGAGAATATCTGTCAGTTGTATGGCGATTTGGAGAAATTCTGCTATCGGTAAAATTTTATTGATTTTGCTGGCATCTTTTGCCCTCGGTCGATAAGCAGAGAGGGAGACTCCACCAAAATCTTCCATGACTAAGGCATAGCTATTTTGGTAGACTTCTAAAGTCAGGGGTTTGACGATCTGAGAGAAGTCGAGATTTTTAGTAATGGTATATTGGTTGCAAAATAGGATGAGTTCATTAAAGCTGGGGTATTCGTTTCGCAGTATTTTGATGACGATTGGTTGTTGGTCGCTAGTACGGATGCCTCGGTAAACAAGAGTACGAGTCCCTATATAAAGTTTTTCTGTTATTTGATAGCCTGATAACTTTGGGTGCGGGTTCATAATTCGTTCATTCTCGATTAGATAACAGGTGAATTAGAATGTTTTATTATATGCTATTCTATTATTTAACAGGGAGAGTGATCTCAAACACAGTACCCTCACTAGGTAGAGAATTAACGGTAATTTGTCCCTGATGTTTTTCGACGACAATTTGACGCGCGATCGCTAATCCCAAACCCGTCCCTTTCCCGACTGCTTTTGTCGTAAATAAATGGTCAAATATTTGGGCTTTAACTTCTTCGTTCATCCCCTGACCATTATCAGCAATACTAATTTTCACCTGATTATCTGCTAAGGTAGTTTGAATGGTAATTCGATTAGGATTAGCCTTAATTTCTGCAAAGCTGCGATTGATATTTGACTCTTCCAGTGCATCGATCGCATTGGCCAGAATATTAATAAATACCTGGTTAAGCTGGCCTGGGAAGCATTCGATCGCCGGAATATTGCCGTAGTCTTTAACTACTTCAATCGCGGGTCGCTCGTCGTTCGCTTTCAATCGATATTTGAGAATTAAAATCGTGCTGTCGATGCCCTCGTGGATATTAAAAGGAACTTTGTAGTCTTTGTCAACTCTAGAAAAAGTGCGGAGGCTAGTGCTAATACCTTGGATGCGATCGCAGCCCAATTGCATCGAGTCAATC
>NZ_JAQMUA010000058.1:0-5529 GCF_028330895.1 Kamptonema animale CS-326
CGCTCCCAGACTTGGGCACTTCCGCAGAACCAGGGAGCAATGTGATCCGCAATAATGGCCGCTACGATGTGAACAGCACTGCGACTAGCGAAATTATTCCTGCTTACGGCAATCAATTAGTCAGTAACCGCACTGTTGGGCGGCTAGATATAGCGGGAACCTTTCGCCCCACGACGGCTATTTTGCCGCCGTTAAATCGCGACGATCGGCCAATTATTGGCCCTGTGGCGGATTCGCAACCAGTATACAATCCCCCAGCTCCAACTCCCAGAAATGATCCCAGGACTCCTCGGCCCTTGCCGATTCCTGTACCAACGGTGGGGAGCCAACCTACACCTTATCCTCGACCCTTACCGATTCCTGTACCAACCGTGGAGAGCCAACCTACACCCTCTCCTCGACCCTTGCCGACGGTATCGTTACCGCCAGTAGAAAATCGACCTGTACCCACTCCTCGGCCCTTGCCGATTCCCATACCCAGAGCTCCAGAGCGATCGCCCATTCCCGCAGGAGCAGTCGAAATTCCAGTACCGACTCCTGAAAATAGTTCTACATCCTTTCCTGTGACGAGAGATGCGATCGCTACTTCTAACGAAAATCTCACTCCCGTTTTCTCACAAGGTGTACTCCCTGTTCCCAGTTCCAGCATCCCCATCGGTAGCGGCGGTTATGTTCCCAGTGGTTTGGGAGGTAGCAATTCTTTGTCTGAGGGGGAGCAAAATTCCTTAAGTGCAAACGGGGCCGTTTTGGGTTTGCGCTATCGGGTAATAGTTCAGGCTCAGGGAGAACGGGAGCTGGGGAGAGTACGCGCGATCGCACCGGGTGCTTTTCGTACCTTTGTCAACGGGCAGTCAGTGATGCAAGCGGGGGCTTTTCGAGAGCGAGAAAAGGCTGAGGCACTATTACAAATGTTTGTAGCTAATGGTTTGAATGCCAGAATTGAGGAGATGAAATAATTCTGTTAACAGTTAACTGTTAACTGTTAACCGCTAACTGCCAATTCTGAAGTTAAATTGTCTAAATCCTTAAAGTAAAGGAATTTAACTAATTTTAATCTCACATTAAAATATTGCTCTGCAACAGATCCACTCGCTCTTTGACTTGCTGAAGAATCTGATAGGAAATCTCAATAGCACTCTGTATAAACTCAACATTAACAGTCCAGCGGCTCAGCAGTAACTTGACACTAACCTCTGTGGGGATTCATCATAGAATTAACTACCTTTACAAGGGCGTGCTATTCATCCTCCAGCTAGATTTTAAGTTCTACTGACAGGTATAGAGCGTCAATTGGATTGAAATATTATTAGGAACATCAGTGATTACGCTTACCCTGCTGCATCCTACCCAGTCTGTGCCGGTTCAAAGCTGGAGTTTTGAATCTGAATCCGTAGTTCGGATTGGTCGAGCCACCGATAATGATGTAATTATTTACAGTGCTGTGGTTTCTCGACACCATGTAGAGCTATGGAAAAATCCTTCTGGTTGGGAAATTATTAATTTTGGTGCGAATGGAACCTATGTAGACGATCGCGCGATCGCTCAAGTACCTTTGGTGGATGGGATGATGATTCGTTTGGGTAATTCGGGGCCGAAAATTCGAGTACGGATGGAAGTACCCAATCCAGAGATCAGAAGAAAAACACCTTTCTCTAGGCGATCTTCTGGTAGTTTGACTGCTGATGCTGCACAAAAGAGGGAGAGTTTGGTTTCCAGCCGTTCGTCGATTGAAAAGGAGGGGACGATTATTTATACTGATGAGGGATTTACTCAAACCGATTTTGAGTAAATTGGAGCGGGCGATCGCTTGACAATTCATCTTCAGCCTTTATAGTCCCATCTTCCGATTTATCTAGTAACTACTCGGCGTTTGCAACCGCGTCTGCACCCACAAAACTTGCACTTTGACAAGCTCAGCAAACGCCTGTGCTGGTTAAACTTTTAGTTGTTCGCGCGACCATATTTAGCAATAACTCGATCGCTATCATCCTCTTGATTAGTTAACCAAGCCCACATTTGATCGCCCAGAGAAAAATGCCACCACTCGTTAAAATGCTGTTTAAATCCTGCTCCAAACATCGCCTCTTTTAATAATTGCCGATTTTGATGATATTGTTGTTCTACGACACTATTACTATTAGCAAAATAATCGGGATAGGAACGGGGGGAAACTTCATCAATGGCCGAACCCATATCAATTGGCTGATGATTTTTATCTACTATTGTCACATCTAAGGCTGCACCTGTACTATGAGGTGGCGGTGTAGTTGGATCGAGGCTGGGAACGGCCCAAAATTGATAAACTTGTTCTAGGATATGTTGGCGTTTCTCTTCAGAAATGGGGAATTTATAGCCTTGAGCTTTGGCAATTTCTGTAAAAGTATAATCTACCATAAATTGTTGGACTTCTACGGGGCGATAAGCATCGAAGATCATAATTTTTAACTCTGGATGCTGTTGCTGAAGATAGGTTTGAGCAGTAATTAAGCTATTAAGAACGCCTTGGCGGAGGTAGTAAGGTGAATCTGCTTTGCTGGGGGGATAAGGTGCGCCTAATTTTTGGTAGGCGTGGGGGATTTCGATGGCAAATAGTTCTAAGGGAATGGGAACGAGGGGTTCGTTGCAATCGATTATTGGGATTTGTTGATAGGGTTTCATGGTACGATAATAAATCTAAATCGACCGTCCGGCAAGGGTTAAAACCCCTGCCTCAAAGCTCAAGTCCTCTGAAGAGGACTAATTAAGTTTAAAAGTCTTCTTCTCAGTCCTCTTCAGAGGACTTAAGCTATTAGCCAGGGACTTTAGTCCCTGGCTTTCGGATTAACAAGACTCACTGGCAATTCTTCCCAGACGTTTGAGAATTTGCAATACATCATACAGTTGATTGCGACGTGGGAGCAGGGAAAATACATTAGATAATTCATATTGGGGAAATTCCTTAATTTGTTGCTTGACAAAGATAAAATTTCCCCCATTTGTTACCATGCCAAAAACTGGTTTTTCTGGCTGAGGATTCGCTAACATATAAGCTAAGGTTTGCGGTAACGCAAGTTCTAAGGAAAAGCTGGTTTCTTTGGATTCTATGACTACAATCCACAGCTTTTCTTGCAGCACCAGTGCATCAATGCGTCCTCGATAAATTACATCGTTACTTTCTACTTGAATTTGTACAGTTGCTTCAGTTTGAAAGCGAAAGGGAGGGTCAAAGAATCCAGCTAAATCTAGGAGGGGGGATAGCACAATTAATTTAATTGTTTCTTCTCCCAGTTGACTATCGGAGAGTTGATAAAAGTATTTTTGCTGAATGGTATTGAGGGTTTGTTGTTCTTTTTCTGTTAGTTCGTCGTTAGTGTTTAACCATTCGGTAAAAAATTGGTCGTCTGTGCTGCGTTGCAGATGGAATTGGGTTTGCAGTTGACTGAATGTTTTGAGGGTGCGCTCGATTGGTAAGGTTTGGGTCATAATATATTTATTTGTACGCAGATACTTTAAATGCTAAATTTAGATTTTAGCGTATTTTGCCATCTTCCCTGCCGTTTAACAGGAAAATAACTATGCAAGCTGAAGTTACTATTGCACCTTATTTGTTGAGTACCTATAAGCTAATTGGACGTGCTTTTCCTAATGGAATTAACCAGGAAGATTATCTGCCGCTTTTGGCACTCCTTTACGAGCAAATGTCGGATCGAAATTTAGCAGAAGTTATCGCTTATTACACGGGAAAAGATTATTATATTGTTCTGAATGATGTCTATAGCGTGCAGTCTAGTGATGTGCCAATTTCCAAGGTAAAGGAACGTTTACTTGCTTGCGGTTATGATGATTGGTTGCAAGAAGAATAAGCTACGGCAATTTTTTTCCCTTCGCTTAATTCAATTTGATCTGCACCTACGGTAATAAAAATTTCGGCGCAATTTTCGGGAAGATTGAAGCCTTCTAAACTGTAGCCTTCTTCTCCACCATTGGAGCTAGAGTGATAATCTACGATAGTTGCTACATCCCCTTTTTTTAGGTTATACTCTGGGATGTCTTGGCGCAAAGCTACTTGGGTAAAAAGATTGAATTTCATCGCTAAATCTCCTTGTTATTTCCACTGATGGTAAATATTAAGCTTTTTTGTTTGGCACTAAGGTCACAAACCTGGTTTCTGGAGGATTAAAATTTACAATCCACCCTGTTATTACCTTTAAAGTAACTCCATTAGGGCCAGTGAGAGAACCAATAATATTATAGTTTATTCCCCATTCGGTTTGTTTGACTAAAATGGCTTCTAAGGGCAGGATTTGGGTTCGCAAGTCTTCTTCTAGCTTTTGCCAGTTATCAAGTTGATAACCAGCTTGAGCAAGAAATTGAGATTTGCCGTCTTTTTGTTTCCTGACTAGCAAATATTTCGTTAGCTTAGCTTCAGGAATGATGGCGTTAGGGCTTAAATAGGTCATACCGATCTATAGTTTGATAGTCTCCTGTTTGATAAGCAAGGCGAGCTTCCTCAATTTCTGCTTTTACCATTGGATCTGACTCTAACAAATCTTCCTCTAGTTGACCTATTTCTGACTCTAATATTTCCCAAAGTCTGCGTTTTTCATCAACTCCTAGTGAGGTAATCGCATCTACTAGGGATTGAAATGGGATCTGCAATCCTACAGTTGTTTGTGTCATATTTTTTCTTACCTTTAAGGCTGGATTTTTATTAATAAAGTGTACTAATATTAACCTGATTTTGCACAAAAGTCAAGACGATTAGATTTAAAATGGGATTTTCCCCTACCTCCTGAAGACCGAGCGAACCCATCGCGAAACCCAACGGGAAAAAATAGAAAATTAGTTGCCAATGTCGGCCTTTAGCTGTTGCCATTTCCTACTAAATTCTACCTCCGTTTTAATTGAGCGCGGAGCAATCGCCACAACATCAACGCTACAATCCAAACTAGGAAAAAGGGAAAGGCAACCAACCCTCCCAAAAATAACAAACCTAGTTGCCACTTACCTCGTTGTGCAAATCTTCCTATTGCTTTCATCCAGTTAGGATAAGGCATAGCATTAAGAGGTAGCTCTAGTTCTTGTAAGATTTGATTAGCTTGATATCCGGCGGCAAATCCTTCTTGAATTCTCCCAACTTGCTGATACAAAATAGCTAAAGCTTGAAGAGATAAAGCTTCACAGTGACGATTCTCGATTTCTTGTTCAATTGCTAAAGATTGTTCATGGTATTTTATCGCCTCTTGGTATTGCTTTAGACCCGCGTAGGCAATCCCCAAATTCCCATAAGCTCGTCCCTCCCCACCGCGATCACTAAGTTCTCTCGCTATTTGCAAGCGTTTCTGGTGATATTCAATCGCCAGGCGGTAGTCTCCCAGAGAATCGTAGGCAATGCCCAAATTCCCATAAGCTCCTCCCTCCCCATCGCGATCGCCAATTTCTCTGGCTATTTCCAACCATTTCTCGTGAAATTTAATGGCACGGGGGTAGTCTCCCAGGGATTGGTAGGCATTGCCCAAATTCCCATTAGCTCGTCCCTCCCCATTGCGA
>NZ_JAQMUA010000059.1:0-23152 GCF_028330895.1 Kamptonema animale CS-326
TGGTTGCGGCGAGCGCCCACCTTACAATTTATAGCGTTTATTTATGTCCACCTTTATCTGTCCCTGTCAAAGTCAAGCTGAATTGATAAAATTTGGCATAATAGAAAATAAAAAAATGGGGAGATACTTTGTCACCACTAAATCCGCCTCTTACAAAAGATGACTTCACTAACACTGGCTGGCAAGATGTAGTGAACAGCAGCGAACAGAAAGATTGTTTAAGCCACAACAGTGCTTTTTTCCAAAAAGCACTGGAGGTGAAAGAATGAAGAAATATCAGAGAGCAAGTTGTTTTTGAAATTCTGGCAGTCGTAACTAGCGCTGCAATTAAGCCAGAATCAAGTGAGTTTATGAGTCCATTAATGTCTTACACATGGTGGCTCACATTAAGGCTTTGTTGTTTACCTATCTTGATTCATCAGCAGCAAGTTGAGCAATCTCAAACAAGTAACGACACAATTTAACCAGGTTATCTGTAAATCCTCAAAATCAAGCCAGCCTGAAGTTATAGCCGATTCCCCACCTACCCTATCAACGAATCATAACATTCAAACGCCCTCCCTACGACTCTCCTCACAACTTCCCCAAACTCTTTAGCGTATAATAAATTTAAAGGTTGAGGAATCCAACAAGAGGAAGCAGCAACCATGTCAGTTTCTACATCTGTTTTTGGTTACATCCACTCAATCGAAACCTGTGGAACCGTTGATGGCCCCGGTATTCGGTTTATTATCTTCACATCAGGCTGTCCCCTACGTTGTCTTTACTGTTCTAATCCAGATTGCCGATATCTAGAAAACGGTAAAAAGGTCAGTGTTGATGAACTAATAGAAGAAATTCAGAAATACAAATCTTACATGAATTCTTCTGGCGGTGGTGTTACCATTAGTGGAGGTGAGGCATTATTTCAACCTCACTTCGTCACAGAAATTTTTAAACGTTGTCGAGCATTAGGAATTCATACGGCATTAGATACCTCTGGATACTGTGAGTTGAAGGTAGCTAAGCCCGTTTTAGAATTTACCGATCTCGTTTTACTCGATATTAAATCTTTCGATCCTGCAACGTATCGAAAAATTACCAGTGTCGAGCTCGAACCAACATTAATTCTGGCAAGATATTTGAGTGAAATCAATAAACCGACTTGGATTCGGTTTGTTCTCGTGCCAGGTTTAAGTAGCGATCCCCACAACGTCGAAGGGCTAGCAGACTTTGTTGCCAGCCTAAAAAATATCGAGAAAGTAGAAGTTTTACCATTTCACCAAATGGGCGAATACAAGTGGGAAAATTTGGGGTACGACTATCAACTCAAAGAGACTGAACCTCCCACACCTGAGTTGATCCAACAAACGCTAGAAATTTTCAGAAGTCGTGGAATTAAAGCTATTTAAAGCTAACCAAATAGGAAGGTATGTATGCAATTGGTTGTCACTAATCTCCAAGAACTTGAAACACTAATTCAACAAGTAAAAGCTGCTCAAGAAAAATATGCAACTTACTCTCAAGAACAAGTCGATACCATCTTCAAGAAAGCCGCAATAGCCGCCAATACTCAACGCATTCAGTTAGCAAAGTTGGCAGTTACAGAGACAGGAATGGGTTCTATTGAAGATAAAGTGATTAAAAATCACTTCGCCTCAGAATTCATTTACAATAAATACAAACACGAGCGCACCTGTGGCTTAATTGAAGAAGATAAATCCTTTGGGATTCAAAAAATCGCGGAACCAATGGGAGTATTAGCTGGCATTGTTCCCGTCACAAATCCCACTTCAACTACTATTTTTAAAGCTTTAATTGCATTGAAAACGCGCAATGCAATTATTTTCTCTCCTCACCCACGAGCCAAGCGTAGCACAATGGAAGCCGCTAAGATTGTGCTAGAAGCCGCGATCGCAGCCGGAGCACCAGAAAACATTATCGGCTGGATTGACGAGCCCACTGTCGAACTATCTCAAGCCTTAATGCAGCATCCTAACATCAAGCTGATTTTGGCAACGGGAGGGCCCGGAATGGTCAAAGCCGCCTATTCATCTGGTCATCCATCTTTAGGCGTTGGTGCAGGTAATACTCCGGCGGTAATTGATACAACGGCAGACATTCAAACCGCTGTCAGTTCGATTTTAATCAGCAAAACCTTTGACAATGGTATGATTTGTGCTTCCGAACAATCGGTGATTGTTCTTGATAGCATCTACGACCAAGTGAAGCAAGAATTTATGGAGCGAGGCGCTTACTTCCTAACACCAGAAGATAAGGAAAAAGTAAGTAAAATTCTTCTAAAAGATGGTCATATCAATCCCGCAATTGTCGGGCAATCAGTTGGAGCGATCGCGCAACTTGCACAAATTGGGTTAGTCTGTTTAGAGTTCCAAAGTAAGAACCGTGCAGAAACCGAAAGCCACAATCCCGTACCCTGCACATTGCCCAAAGTTTTGATAGGAGAAGTCGAAGAAATTGGCACAAATGAACCATTCTCCTATGAAAAACTGTCTCCAATTTTAGCAATGTATCGGGCAAGTAGTTTCAAGGATGGAGTGGATAAAGCCGGACGATTAGTCGAGTTTGGCGGACAGGGACATACGGCAGTTTTGTATATCAATCCTGAAAAATTGGATGATATTAGCTACTTCAAAAATACCGTTAAAACCTCGCGGGTGTTGATTAATACCCCCTCCTCTCAAGGTGCGATTGGAGACCTCTACAACTTCAAACTAGACCCATCTTTAACACTCGGTTGCGGCACTTGGGGCGGTAATACCATTTCCGAGAACGTTACTCCTCATCATTTGCTCAATGTTAAAACAGTATCAGAGCGGCGAGAAAATATGCTCTGGTTCCGAGTCCCACCCAAAGTTTACTTTAAATCTGGTTGTTTGCCTGTCGCCTTGCGGGAATTAGCCGACAAA
The DNA here is from genome assembly GCF_028330895.1 of Kamptonema animale CS-326. Taxonomy (NCBI): domain Bacteria; kingdom Bacillati; phylum Cyanobacteriota; class Cyanophyceae; order Oscillatoriales; family Microcoleaceae; genus Kamptonema; species Kamptonema animale. Next base: position 2,910 of record NZ_JAQMUA010000059.1, read on the forward strand.
AAACGAGCATTCATCGTCACCGATAAACCCCTATTCGATTTGGGATTAGTCGAAAAAATCACCACGATTTTAGATGACATGGGGGTGAAGCATGATATTTTCCACGAAGTTGAACCCGATCCCACTCTTGCCAATGTTACAAAAGGATTGGATTTACTCAATAGCTATCAACCCGATGTAATTATTGCGATCGGTGGTGGTTCCCCAATGGATGCAGCAAAAGTAATGTGGCTGATGTACGAGCATCCAGAGGTGGAATTTGAGGGGTTAGCCATGCGATTTATGGACATCCGCAAGCGGGTTTATGAGCTACCAGCCCTCGGTAAAAAAGCGATCCTAGTGGCGATTCCTACTACCTCTGGTACGGGGTCAGAAGTGACACCTTTTGCAGTGGTGACAGACGAACAAGCAGGGATCAAGTACCCACTGGCGGATTATGCACTCACACCGAATATGGCGATCGTCGATCCCGAATTAGTGTTAAGTATGCCCAAAAAACTCACCGCTTATGGTGGGATTGATGCCTTAACTCATGCCTTAGAATCTTACGTTTCCGTACTAGCTACAGAGTTTACTGAAGGCTTAGCACTAGAAGCGATCGCACTGATATTCAAGTATTTACCCCGTTCTTACCATAACGGTGCCCACGATCCAGAAGCACGGGAAAAAATACATTATGCAGCAACGATCGCAGGTATGGCCTTTGCCAACGCTTTCTTAGGCATCTGTCACTCAATGGCGCATAAATTAGGGTCTACTTTCCACGTACCGCATGGATTAGCGAATGCCTTGATGATTTCTCATGTAATTCGTTACAATGCCACAGATGTGCCCTTCAAGCAAGCCATCTTTCCACAATACAAATACCCTCACGCTAAAGAGCGGTATGCTGAGATTGCGGATTATTTAAAACTGGGTGGCAATTCTCCAGATGAGAAAGTTGAAAAACTGGTGGCAGCAGTGGAACAATTAAAGCAAGAAATAGAAATTCCTGCTACGATTCGCGAAACTTTAGGCGGAGACGATCGCACATTTTACGACAAAGTTGAACTCATGGCTGAACAAGCTTTTGACGATCAATGTACAGGCGCAAATCCCCGCTATCCGCTGATTAGTGACCTGAAAGAGTTGTACCTTCTAGCTTATTTTGGTAATAGTACAAAGGTCGAGTTTTTCGATTTAGAACCTTCGGAAGTTCTGCCTACTCCAGTTGCATAGCAAAAGCTTGATATTCCCATACCAATAACGATGGAATGGGAATATTCTATGTTTGAAAAAGACCTAACCTCCCAGCCACCTTCCCTGCGAGGGAAGGGGGAGAAAGAAAGAAAAAAAGAAAGAAGTTTCTCCCTCCCTTACTAGGGAAGAGAAAGAAAGAAAGAAAAAAAGAAAGAAAGAAAGAAAAAAAGAAATTTCCCCCTCCCCTTGTAGGGCAGGGGGGAGAGGTCACAGCTCACTTTTCAGTAATAAGACTTCCCCAAGTGTCATACTTAAATCAGCTTGTAGAATGTAATCAGGTTGTAGAATGTGTCAGAGGAAGTTATAGATTAATAGAATTGGAGTTTATGCTCCTAATGGAGGTTACTAATACAGGACTTACGCACCAACCAAAGAAACCGGGTTTTTTTACGAAAATACTTCGCCCGCACCCACAGATTCTCTCAAAAACCCGGTTTCTAGAGCCATGAGCTTAAGTCCTATAATAGTGAAAGTTAGGTAATTCCCAACCTAAATATTCAGCAACATTTCTCTCCACTAAGCTTTTACGCATTGCATTAGGAGATTCATTCATCTACATATTCCTTCCTTACTCCTAACAAATTTATTCCTTTTCCCACCCAAAAAAATCATTCCTTTCCTTTATCCTTAGAGGAGAGGCTAGGGAGATGTGAGAAGTTAAGGAGAGGTTATAAGGATATTAGAAAGTTGAGGTAACGGTTACAGATAACACAGTTTTAAATGCCTAATAGCTTATAATTTAATTAGTGATTTCAAGGTAGAAGACAGCCACAAAAATTTCTTCCTTGACCTTAGACGATACGTTTCCCTTTTGAAGAAATTTACAATCATGAAAACAACAACCCAATTAGAGTCAATATCTGTCGCCCATGATTCCCAAGAGATCCTGCGCGAACGTGCATACGACATCTTGCGCTCCGAATATCGTCCATTAGACGCTATTTTTACACCCAAAAACATCGCTGTTATTGGAGCTACAGAAAGACCTGGTAGTGTAGGACGAACCCTACTATGGAACTTGATTAGCAATTCATTTGGTGGAACAGTTTTTCCTGTAAACCCTCAACGATCTAGTGTTTTGGGTATCAAAGCTTATCCCACAATTGCGGCAATTTCAGAACCAATAGATTTAGTCGCGATCGCGACTCCTGCACCCACAGTCCCAGGGATCGTTCGCGAATGTATTGCCGCAGGAGTTAAAGGTGCGATCGTGCTTTCGGCTGGCTTTAAAGAGGCCGGAACAGCAGGTATTGAACTAGAACACCAGCTATTAGAACAGGTGCGTCAAAGTCAAATGCGGTTGATTGGGCCCAATTGTTTAGGTGTAATGAACCCAATTACCGGACTCAATGCCACCTTTGCTAATGGCATGGCCCGTCCGGGAAAGGTCGGTTTTATCAGCCAAAGTGGGGCCTTGTGTACGGCAATTTTAGATTGGAGTCGGCGGGAAAATGTGGGTTTCAGCGCCTTTGTTTCCATCGGTTCCATGCTGGATGTAAATTGGGGAGATTTAATTGATTATCTCGGTGACGATCCCCATACTGAAAGCATTGCAATTTATATGGAATCGATCGGCGATGCCCGTTCCTTTCTATCTGCTGCCCGTGAGGTAGCATTAACTAAGCCGATTATTGTTTTAAAACCGGGTCATACAGAAGCGGCTTCTAAGGCTGCGGCTTCCCACACGGGAGCCCTAACTGGCAGCGATGCAGTTCTTGATGCTGCTTTCCGACGTTGCGGCGTGTTGCGGGTAAATACGATCGCAGATCTATTTGATATGACAGAAGTGCTGGCAAAACAGCCTCGTCCTAAAGGCCCAAACCTAACCATCATTACTAATGCTGGAGGCCCGGGTGTATTGGCAACAGATGCACTGATTGCCACCGGAGGTCAACTGACAGAATTATCGACGGAAGCGATCGCAGAACTTGATGCCATCCTACCCGTTCACTGGAGCCATCACAACCCGATCGATATCTTAGGAGATGCCGATCCCAAACGCTACGCTAAAACCCTGGAAGTTGTAGCCAACGATCCTGACAGTGATGGACTCCTAGTCATTCTCACACCCCAGGCAATGACCGATCCCACTCAAACCGCAGAACAGCTAAAACCTTACGCCAAACTCTCAGGTAAGCCCATAATTGCTAGTTGGATGGGTGGAAGCGAGGTATCAGAGGGTGAGTTATTGCTAAATCAAGCTGGGATTCCCACCTATCCCTATCCAGATGCAGCCGTGCAGGTATTTAGCTATATGTGGCGATCGAGCTACAATCTACAAGGAATCTACGAAACTCCAATTTTACCCACTGCCTTTGGAGAAAATGGTTCCAGTCGCACACAGGCTGAAGAAATAATTAATGCTGCTCGTCAAGAAGGGCGCACGATTCTGACTGAAGTAGAATCTAAGCAGATTCTAGCCGCTTATGGCATTCCTACTGTTGAAACTGCAATTGCGACAACTGAAGAGCAAGCCGTTGAACGTGCAAATGCGATCGGGTATCCAGTAGTTCTCAAACTGTTCTCTAAAACTATCACCCATAAAACTGATGTGGGCGGAGTACAGTTAAATTTGAGTGAGGAAAACGCAGTCCGACAGGCTTACCAAGCTATTTATAACGCTGTTTCTTCCCGATATTCAAACTCCTCTACCTCCTCCGATTCCGACTTCCTCGGCGTGACTGTGCAGCCGATGATTAGGCGCGAGGGATATGAACTGATTATTGGTAGTAACCTTGACCCACAGTTTGGCCCAGTATTGCTATTTGGAACTGGCGGACAATTAGTAGAGATATTTCAAGATCGGGCGATCGCTCTACCACCTCTTAATACCACTCTGGCACGCCGGATGATGGAACAAACCGCGATTTACACAGCATTAAAAGGCGTGCGAGGACGCAAGGCTGTTGATTTAGCAGGCCTCGAACAACTGATGGTGCAGTTTAGTCAACTGGTGGTAGAACAACGTGGGATTAAAGAAATTGACATTAATCCTCTATTGGCAAGTTCAGAACAATTGCTGGCTCTCGATGCTCGGATTATCTTACATGAATCAGACATTGATGAAACCCAATTACCAAAATTAGCGATTCGTCCTTATCCCAACCAATATGTGACTCCCTGGACGATGAAGAACGGTACTTCCATTACCATTCGTCCGATTCGTCCAGAAGATGAGCCATTGATGATTCAATTCCACAAAACTCTATCTGAGCAAAGCGTTTATTTGCGCTATTTCCATTTAATCAAACTTAGTCAGCGTATTGCTCACGAACGATTGACTCGTCTCTGCTTTATTGATTACGATCGCGAAATGGCACTCGTCGCTGATTATGAAAACCCTGAAACTGGCACTCATGAAATTTTAGCTGTTGCCCGTTTGAGTAAATTGCACGGCAGGAATGAGGCGGAATTTGCACTATTAGTAAGCGATCGCTATCAATGTCAAGGATTAGGAACAGAATTACTGCAACGATTGATCCAGGTGGGATGGGATGAAGGGATCGATCGAATTACAGCCGAAATTCTCTCAGAAAATTCCGGGATGCAGCGAGTTTGTGAAAAACTAGGATTTCAAATTCGGCGATCGCTCATAGATCCTACTGTTGCCAAAGCAGAGATTCGAGCCTTAGATGCGGTTTGATTGCCGCAGGGGAGCGGCGGAGATGGGGAGGATGGGGAGGATAGGGAAGGTAGGGAGGATGGGGAAGGTGGGGAGGGTAGGGAAGATTTAACTTCCTCATCTCCCCCATCTCCCCCATCTCCCCCTCTCCCTCATCTCCCCATCCCCATCACTCCTCAGTAGGCTTAGGCTTCTTGACAGGCTTAGCAAGGGGTTCCTTGCGAGGAGGAGGCGCTTCGGCTGCTACCGCTGCTGGTTTGCGTGTGGGAGGAGCTGGACGCGGTGCGTCTGGATCTCTCTTAGGGGCGGGAGTAAAGGCACGCTTGCCTTTAAAACCACCACCACCAGCCTTGTTGAATGGCTTTTTCTTCACAGGCATGGGGCCGATATTATTGCCCTCTTGAATCAAAAGTTTCTCAGCTTGCAACTGTACGTGGAAGTCCCAAAAATGGCCGACTGCCTTTGTTGCTAAATCCCCAGTGAGTTTCAACTTAAAAAACTTCATCGTCTCCCCATCCTTGCGGGGAGCTTGTTTGATCTTGACGATGACATATTTTTCGTCCTCTTGGGATTGATAAATCACCTCACCGCGAATAGAAAAATAGCCATTTTCAACATTGATGTGGGACGGCGGGAAAGATTCGGGGGATTCTTCGCTGCTTACCTCTTCTCGATCGTCCTCTGGTGCAGTGTTCTCTTCCTCTGAGGACGGATCGATCGGTTTTTTAAGCGTTTCCGGCTCCCAAACGCCCATAATCTGGGCGTGTAAGTTGCCGTCTTGCTGTCGGGTGCGGGGATAGACTACCCAGAGGTGTTCTTGTTCTAAGTTCAGGTGATTTTTCACTAAACTCATAACTCGACCCAGTAACACTGCGTCGATCGCCGTACCATCGGATGCCGTGAGCGTACCCCGCGTGAATTGCTCTTCTGAGGCAGCGTAGCGCCCCCGGACTAAGCCAACGGCTCGGTACTGTCTGGGTTCGCTGGGTGGGGGAATTGGGTGTTGCCGCATTGCCCCGGCTGTGGGATCTGCTGGTTCCTCCTCGTTAGCAATAGCGTCTTCTGCTATTGGCTCTGAGGCGGGTGCAGTTTGGCGATCGCTAACAGGATCGGAGGGCGCGGGGGCATCGCCGGATTTTTCCTTTGGTGCTATTTTTCCTGAAGCCGTTGCTACAGATTCTGCGTCCTTTGGTGCTGTTTGCACTATGGGCACTATCCGACGGGGCTTTTGCAGCTTTTCCGTTGAGGAAAGCGCCTCTGTTGATGCTGGGGGTTTACTGGGCTCGACAGGCACGGGTGTAGCAGACGCGGAAGCTATAGGACTCTCGGCTGCTGACTCTGGCGGCTGGGTAGGAGCTTTAATCAGATTGACAATCTGCTCGCTTAGGTTCTCTTTTTGAGAGGGAGTAGACTTGGACGATTTGGAAGAGCGGTTCGGGGAGGGGTTCATAAAAACTCCTTGCAGCGGAGACACATCCCTTTTGGGAACTTAGGAAGAAACTGTTTGAAATGCCACTAGCGGAGGACTTGGGGCTTTCGCCTCATGTCTCCCGGCCTGTTAACTTTTAGCTCAAGGACTGTCAACTCGATGCTGCTGTAAATTCCCAAAATCTTTGATATCAAAGGGTTTAGGAGATACCGATCGCATCTTAAATTGATTGCCTTGAGCGGGAGTTGTTAGCTAGTAGCGTCACGACCTTCAGTGGTTATTGTACTTATAATTCAATTGCCTAACGGGCTGATCCGCATAGTTAGGCAATTTCACAGCTAGACAAAACTACACTAGACTATCCTGCTTTACCGAATGGTAAGTGGCTGGGTTGTAAGTCAAGGTTGATTCGCTGAGTAGACTTGTGGGCCTGTTACCATATTAGCTGCAAGCAAAACGCTGTTTTGTCAGTTGGAGCTTTGAAATTGAGAACCATTGCGGTTGTGGGGGTCTAGTGAGATGGTAGGAAAGCGTCGCGGTTTGATTAGTGTGGTGATGGTGCTGTCGCTCATTGCCTTTGTGGGTTTTTCTATTGCTCCGATTGTGGATAGTATTGTGAAGGCGAATCAGGCATCGAGTTCGCCTTCGCCTTCACCAACACAAACAACTACGGCGAAGCAATCGGATTTACAAGGTCAGGCACGGGGTTATGAATTGGTTTTGCAACGGGAACCGGACAATGTGACGGCTCTGCGGGGTCTGTTGCAGGTGCGCCTGGAATTGCTTCAGGCTAAAGAGGGGGAAATTAAGGATGTAATTACGCCTCTGGAAAGATTGTCGAAGCTGAATCCTGAAAATGTGGAGTATTCGATTTTGTTGGCGCAAGCTAAGGAGTATGCTGGCGATCGCGAAGGTGCTGCTCAAGCTTACCGCTCGGTGCTGACGGTTGTGCCTGGGGACGTTAAGGCTTTGCAAGGGTTGGTGAATTTGTTGCTCAAGCAGCAGCGGCCCGAAGCGGCGATCGGGTTGTTACAAGATACTCTGAAGGCGGCTCCGGCTGCAAATCAGGCGAAGCCTGGAAGTGTTGATGTAACTTCGGTGCAGTTGATTTTGGGCCAGGTTTATGCTGAGCAGAAGCGTTTTGATGAGGCGATCGTAATTTACGATGAGGGGATCAAGGCTGATGCTAAGGATTTTCGCCCGGTTTTGGCTAAGGCAATTGTTTTGAGAGAACAGGGAAAAACTGAAGATGCCGAAGGACTTTTTAATAAGGCTACTGAGTTGGCTCCTGCTAATTTTAAAGACCAAATTAAGCAGTTAGCTGCTGGTACTCCTTCGCCTGCGAGTTCGCCTACGAGTGCTCCTGAAACATCATCTCCGACTCCTCAAGCTTCTCCTGCTGAAAAGAATTAATTTGAGTAGTTCTGTTAACAGTTAACGGTTAACAGTTAACCGTTAACCGTTAATAATTGACTTTCTAAGCTCCTTCTAACAAGGCAACTGTACCGAAAACTAAGAAAAGGCATCCACCCAAGGCGGTGATTGTACGTTCGGAAATTCGACCGGCGATGATGCGTCCCCCGATAACTGCGATCGCGGCACAGATGGCGTGTCCTAAAATGGCTCCAAGTGTTACACCAACGGCATTGTTAGAGGCGGCGAGGGCGATGGTGGCTATTTGGGTGCGATCGCCCCATTCTGCTATAAATGTTAGTACAAAGGTTTTGAGAATAACAGCTAATTTACTTCCTGCTGGCAACCATTTAAAGGCACGCACTTGATTTACCGCTTCTTCTGCTTCCTGTACTTCTTCGCGATCGCATTTCGCGGGCATATTTTTGGCATCGTACAGCAGTTTTAACCCGAAGCAAGAAAAGAGAGCTATTTCGGCGAAGTGAATGTAATTCTGCGGTAATAGTGAGACGGCTTGACCAACTAAAACAGATAATACTGTCATAGCTGCTAAGGCGGCGGTGGCTCCCACAAACACTAGCCTCCGCGAATGCCGCATTGCTAGAATGACGGCTATAAAGAATGTTTTATCGCCTAATTCGGAAATGGTAATTAATAATAGACCGGCAGTAAATGCTGTTAACACTCTCTCAATCTCCTCAGATTTTTATTGTGGCTATCTGAGTGAGCTTGATGAGAGGGCAATACTCCACCAAGCTCACCTTTGATGTGAACTTAGTGAAAGTCTCGCTTGCAAATTGCTGTCTTTTTCCTTGTCGTTAGACTAAGGACGATCCGCTAATTTGTCACCTGAACCAGGCTTAACGCCAGTATGTTGACTCAGGTGGGCTGGTTTGTTTGGTGCCAGCAGCTACTCCCCTTCAGCATGAAATTATCATACTATATATATGTGGGAATGTAAAGCAGTTTTTTAGAATATTTTGTAAGTGTATTCAAGTTAAATAATTTCATCATTGTTTATTCATAATTGATTCATTTTAGATTCATATAGTAGGTTGAAAGGCTATCAAGGTGATAAAACTGTACTTAATCTGTTTAATACACTTCATCATGGGAACCCAAGTTTATTAATAAAATTGCTTCTTCTTCATCTTCTAGGCTTGTAACAAACTCAAATAAAATGCGGTAGCTATAATCAATTGAACATGACCATATACCTGATAAATCTCCTGCCAGCTTGTGAGTCCGCAAGCTAGGGTGAAAATGGTCTTCAGCTAAGAGTTGTAGAGTTGCCTCAATCAACGGTCTAAGTTGTGGATTTTTACGGACTAGACGTTTGAAAGAGCGAATAGACTTCGGACTCCAACCAATTTTCATTAATCATCCAACTCCGCCATAAAATCTGCTATTGAACCAAATTTTATATTTCCTTGAGCGTAATCCTGACGAACTTCTGCAACTTCTTTTAATAATTCATTGCGCCTTTGTTGACGGAGGCGTTTGTGAAGGATATCTAGCAGCATTGATTGGTCTTCCAATGATAAAGCTTCGACAGCTTCTAGAGCTTGTTGGAATTGAGATATTTTTGTGGTTTGGCTCATAAATCCTTCTCTTCTCAACCTAAGATTTTATTATTATACCAGATTTGGTAATAAGTAGTATCTACTTAAGTCTTACCTTTTGCTGCGCTCGCAATTTTTATTTCTAAAGATGTTCGACTTATACACCAATTATAACAAAATATCGTCGAGTGTATTTACTCCTTTGCCGACCTGTAATAAGGTGGGCAATGCCCACCCTACAGTAGATTAAACCTGCTTAGCTAAAAGCTCTTGAAACACCTCATACATCTCCTGTGCCAACTTCTTCGGATTCCACAACGGCGCTAAATTCTCCGGTTGCTTAGAACGGACTAAATGTTCCCGCACCGCATTTCTGAAAGCAGCATCTCGACCAAATTTAATCCCCCATTGAGTATATTCTTCCCAATTCCAAGCTACACCCACATCAAGATTTACGCTCTTCAAAAATGCGTAACCCATCCGCGATAGATACTGATTACCAGCTCTCGTTACTACTGGTAAATTAGCCCACAAAGCCTCTAAATTATGAGTTCCACCATTGTAAGGATAAGAATCCAACAGCACGTCAGCTACATAATAAATCGCCCGATGTTCTTCCTCCGTTTTAGTTTGCCCTAAAAATTTAATCCGATTGAAATCTACTCCCTGAGCATCGCATTCTTGGCGATAACTGGTGTGAATTACTTCGGGATCTCCCTGACCTTTACGGATTAACAAACTGTCAGGAACTTCCTTAAGGATTTTAACTTGAGCCCGTAGCATTTCAGGATTGGTCTTTCTGCCAGGTGCAACGCACAGATAGGTCATCTGATCCAAACCAATTCCTAGAGAGTTTCTTAAAGCATTTCTATCAACAGAAACACTTTGCAATCCACTAATTGCTACAGAACATTCTGGCAATCTGACTAATTGCTCAATGTAATGTTTTTCCACGCCCGCAGGGTGAGTGTATTTGTCGCAGAGAAAGTAATGCTTGTCAGATAGATATGGTGCGTCAAATCCGAGCCAAGAAACGCAAACTGATGCGGGATAGTAATACAATATCTCCACATTGGTTGGCACTGTCATTGAATCTAAATCTACCAAGATATCCAAATTATCTTGCGATACCTCTTCGAGAAGTTCTCCGCCATCTGCAAATCCATTCGGATATTTTTTAGGCCAGTAGAATTTGCCTGCCATTTGTTCAAATCGCTCTGTAACTTCATCTTTTTGTAGCTTCCCAGTAACATAGAGATGAACGTGAGGAGTGATCTTAGTTAGTTCGCGAATTAAAGCTTCACTGCACCAACCTACGGAATGGCGGCGAAAGTGTTTAGAGAGGAAACCAATTCTTAAATGCCTTTGTTTAATTGGGTAATTGCTAGGCTTTGGTTTGCGATCTATCTGCCGTTGTGGTACAGCTTTTTTGTAATATTCCTTGGCAATTAGTTTATAGAAGTTGGCGTTTGCTTCTCTATCATCCCGCAGGTGAGAAACGGCAAAGAGGAAAATTTCGTAGAGTAGTTTAATGTCAATGACACTAAAATTTTCACAGCTTTGATAGCTGAGTTTTTCTATCTCTATAAGTTTCTGAAGAGCGAGTTCGCTAACACCTGATTGGAGATAGGAAAATACGTAAGCAGTCGCGGACATAACTGGTACACTTTCACCGCAATATTCGCAGTATTTGTCAGCTACTTTTCTGGCTCCTGCTAGGTTGCTAGAATGACTGAGTAAGTCGCACAATTGTTGGTGTGCTTCGCTGAAATAAGGATTTAGTGCGATCGCTTTTTCAAAATAAGTAATCGACTCTCCGGGTCGATCCTGTTTCTGAATGTGTCCCATCCGACAGTAAACTTCTGCCCAGTCTGGTTTATAAACTAAAGCTTGTTGATAGGTGGCGATTGCTTCTTCTAATTTCCCTTGCATGGAAAAGGCATTACCCATATTGGCGATCGCGTCTGACCAGTCTGGTTTATGTTTGATGGCTTCTTGATAATTACTAATTGCTTCCTCATACTTTCCTTGATGCAAAAGTGCATTAGCTATGTTGAAATGTAGCGCTTCTAACTGAGGTTTAATCGCGATAGCTTTCCGATAGTATTGGATTGCCTCTTCTAGATTGCCTTGCTGCATCCGCGCACTGCCAATATTGGCATAAGCTTCTGCCCAATCAGGTTTGACTGCGATCGCTCTTTGATAACTCTGAATTGCTTCATCTCGCTTGCCTTCGGTTAAAAGCGTATTGGCTAAATTAAAATGGAAATCTGCACCAACTACATGAGGATTTATGTCGCTCGTTTTCTGAAAATAAGCAATTGCTTCCGCTGATTTTCCTTGCTTCTGAAATACTTTGCCTAAGTTCCAATATACTCCCGCTAAATCTGGTTTAAGAGCGATGGCTTGCTGATAATAAACAATCGCTTTTTCCAAATGCCCCATTTTGAAATACATACTACCAATGTTGGCGCGGACTTCGGCATAATTGGGTTCAAATTCGAGTGCTTGTTCGTAAGCGCGAATGGCAGCATCCATTTTTCCTTGACCTTGCAGCGCATTCCCCAGGGTCACATAGGCTTGTATGAAATCGGGTCTAATTTTCAGCGCTAACTGGCAAGATGCGATCGCTTCTCTGAAATTACCTTGGAGTAAATAAGCTTCGGCGCGTTTTTTATATTCCTCAACTTCTTGAAATTTTGCAACTTGTTCGGGAGGATTAAAATTGAAGCTTGAAACTTGTTCCGTAGTTTCATCAGCAGTTTCATCAGCATTTTCAAAGGGTCGATCTAAACTTAAATCTTGGGTAGTCTGTGGTAGATTTAAACTTGAAGGTTGCAGCCCGTATTCTTCATCTTGCTTTATTGGTTCTTGCTGTTGCCATTCACCTTCTTTTTCCAGTTCAAGAAATTGACCTTTAGTCCCTTCGTCATTTGGCGAATTTTTCGGCTTTTCCTGAGATTTTAGCTGCTGTAAGCTAGATAATTTATCCGTAGCTTCACCATCTCCAGGTTGCAACTTTAGGACTTTTTGGTAACAGGCGATTGCGGCATCTACGTTATTACTTTTTGTTAAAGCCTCACCCAATTTATAGTAATTTCTCAGTAACCCTGGCTGCAAAGCTATGGATTTTTGGTAACAAGCAATAGCTGCACCTAAATCTTCTTGTTGCTGCAATATATTGCCCAGCATTAAAAGAACTGAAGCCAAATTTGGGTTATTAGCAAGTGCTTTTTTATAACTATTTGCAGCTTCATCTAAGCGACCTAGCTTATAATACATACTGCCCAAGTTGGCATGAGCCTCTGCAAAGTTCGGGTCAATTTCTAATGCTTGAGAGTAGGCATGAATTGCCATTTCCAGTTGCTCTTGACTGTGGAAAGCATTTCCCATTGTCAGGTATGCGGGTGCAAAATCTGGCTTAACTTTGAGAGCGAATTTGCAGGAGGCAATTGCTGAGTCTAACTGTCCTTTTAAAATATAGACTTCAGCTAGTTTTCTATGAGTCTCAGCATCCTCAACGTTAAAGCTAATTGCTTTCTGATAATTATCAGCGGCTGCATCTAATTTGCCAGCTTCTTTAAGCCAGTTGGCTTTGTTGAAATGCGCTTGTGCTGCTTCTAAATTCACTAATGACTCTGTTATCATCGGCTCTGCTACTCTCACAGTTTTTACAACAATACTATCGAATCATTTAACTCATTGCTCTACTCTTACTAACTAAGTAAAAGAGCTATTGACATATTCTACCTGATGCTTCAGATAAGTTTCTGTCGCTACTGTATTTGTACTGATACCTGCTCTCAAAACCCGGACAACCTCCTTTACAATCAGTTTACATCAGTTTCAAGCTAGATTAGATATATAATTTCAATTACTTAGTGACGTGGAACTTTCAAGCTCGGCTAGTGAAACTAGACGAGCAAAACCAGCCTTTGTTTCCGCTAACGCCGCTCAGCTACTTGCAGTAATAAAGGTAAGCGATAACAGAAGGCAGAAGGAAAATGCAATATAAATTGGCCCAATTGCGGTAAATTAAACACTGGTAGTTATTTTAATTGGCAGCGCTAACCGCCAACTCATTGAGGAGCATTTATCATGGCCGCAGAAAAAGACCCCGCAAAATTGAGCAAGCAACAAGTCGGCTATGCCGCCGCTGACCGCGTAAAGTCTGGTATGATCGTGGGGCTGGGTACAGGGTCAACCGCAGCTTATATGATCGAAGCTTTGGGCGATCGCATCAAAGCCGGCACACTCAAAGATATCAAGGGAGTGACAACTTCTTTTCAGGGAGAAGTTTTGGCAAAGCAATACGGAGTTCCGCTAACAACGCTCGATGAAATTGACCGCATTGATGTTGCTATTGACGGTGCTGATGAAGTCGATCCGCAGCTAAATTTAATTAAAGGTGGCGGTGCGGCTCATACCCGCGAAAAAATTGTCGATTACTTAGCAGAACAGTTTATCGTTGTGGTAGATGGTTCTAAAATAGTTGACAAATTAGGTTCAACTTTTCGCGTACCTGTGGAAGTTTTACCGATGGCAATAACGCCAGTGATGCGTGCGATCGCGAAACTAGGCGGCGAACCGGAACTCCGCATGGGAGTGAGAAAAGCTGGCCCAGTAATTACAGATCAAGGCAACATGGTAATTGATGTCAAATTTAACACCATTGACAACCCAGGGGAACTAGAAAAAACCCTAAATAACATTCCGGGGGTACTAGAAAATGGCTTGTTCATAGGCGTAACAGATTTAGTTCTGGTTGGCGAAATCAAAGACGGACAGCCGATAATACGTGAGATTACTAAATAGTTAGTTGTTAGTTGTTAGTTGTTAGTTGTTAGTTGTAATTAGTAATTACTAGAGCGGAAAACTATCTTTTCGTGGCGATTACAAATCGCGGCTACACGAACAAAGTCTACCTGCGCGGACTATTAAAGAAAAGCGGCGCTAACAAACCCGGATTTAGTATAACAACTAACAACTAACAATTACCAATTACCAATTACCAATTACCAATTACCAATTACTAATTACCAATTACCAATTACCAATTACCAATTACCAATTACCCATTACCAATTACCCATTACCAAAATGCAATATCGCCGATTTGGTCGTACAGAATTGCAAATGCCCGTCTTTTCTTGTGGCGGTATGAGATATCAATATAAGTGGCAAGATGTTGCGCCAGATATGGTTCCCCCTGACCATCAAAAAGAATTAGAAACTACCATTCGCCGTTCTATAGAATGCGGGATAAATCATATTGAAACTGCTCGTGGTTACGGCACTTCTGAGATGCAGTTGGGAGCGATTTTGCCCAAGTTTTCCCGTGAAAAATTAATTGTTCAAACCAAAGTTTCTCCTAAATCTAATGCTAAAGAATTTCTTCAAGAATTTGAAAAATCCCTAGCTTACTTACGCCTAGAATATGTCGATTTATTTTCGCTGCACGGTATTAATAACTCTGAATTGCTAAATTATAGCATCTGTCCCGGTGGCTGTATAGATGTTGCCAAAAAGTTGCAAGCAGAAGGTAAAGTGCGGTTTATAGGATTCTCAACTCACGGGCCAACTGATGTGATTTTGCAGATAATTAAAACTAACCAATTCGATTATGTTAATCTCCACTGGTATTACATTAATCAAAATAATTGGCCGGCTATTGAGGCTGCTAGTAAACACGATATGGGCGTTTTTATTATCAGCCCTTCTGATAAAGGTGGGAAACTTTATAATCCACCTCAAAAATTAGTAGAATTATGTTCTCCACTTAGTCCGATGGTGTTTAACGACTTATTTTGTCTTTCGCATTCCCAAGTGCATACTCTCAGTTTGGGGGCGGCACGATCGCAGGATTTTGACGAACATCTCAAAGCTTTAGAATTGTTAGATAAGGCTGATGAAATTTTACCGCCGATTTTAGAAAAGTTGGAAAAAGAAGCAATAAATAAACTCGGAGAAAATTGGGTAAAAACTTGGCATATTGGTTTACCTACCCATGAAAATACCCCTGGCGGGATAAACATTCCTGTGATTTTGTGGCTGTGGAATTTAGCGATCGCTTATGACATGATCGACTATGGAAAAATGCGCTATAATCTACTAGGAAATGCTAGCCACTGGTTTCCCGGTTCTAAAGCAGATAAAATTAACGAATTAGAACTAAAGAAGTGTCTGATTCATAGTCCTCACGCTGTAAAAATTCCTGGTATACTCAAAGAAGCAGATCGTCTTTTGGGAGGTCAAGCTGTTCAGCGTCTTTCTCAAGAATAGTCAGATGATAGCCTACAGTTAAACGTAAAGTACCGATAATTGAAAAGACAGCTACCTAAGTATTTTGCCTGTTTGTTCTGACTTATACTCATCCTGTCTGTGCGGCGATTCTCTGATTAATTCTTTCTACCCAAATTTCGTTATCATCCAAGTTCACAATCATCCTTTTATAGGATTCATTCTTCAATTCTACTGTCAAATAATTGCTCTCTTTAGTGACATACCAAAATTCTTTACCTCTGTTAGTGTAATAAGTTCCGGCTTTGATTACCCCAGGCATAAAACTACCAGGTGCTTTGATTTCCCGCCAATTACTTTGAGGTTCCTTTGAGGTAGCACCTTCGATGTTTGTTAGAGGTATTTCCCAAAACTTGTTAAATCTAACTGCCCAAACTTGCTCCCAAAAACTAAACTCTATTTTCAATTTATCTAACTCAAAACTAAATTTCATATTAGTTCTCTCTCTTGAAAAGATGGTTGATGAGTTATAATTAGCTTAGCATTTCACCAAAAAAAATACAACATATCACCTATCGATCGAGTACAATAGTTCAAAAAGTCAGGGAAGCTGCTTTTCACCCAGAATATAAGGCAAAAGTTTAGCGATATTTCTAGCATCATCAATGCCTCGGTGATGAGTTCCTTCTAGCGGTAAACCAACAAGTTGCAGAGCTTTTGCCATGCCATAGCGTTTTGGTAAACCTTGAGTTTCCGTAAACAATTGTTTGAGATTAACATGAGGATAAGCAATGGGAAAAGGTACTTTGTGAAAGTTGCTATCTTGTTGAAATTGTTTGCGATCGTAGTCACCCCAGGAACCGAATACACCATTTGAGTAACCAGATAGCCAATTTTTGAGCAGTGCGATCGCTTCCGGGTAAGTGGGAGCTAGATCGACTTGTTTTTGGGAAATTGATGTTAGTGATTTGCAGAATTCAGTGAGAATCGGATGGCGAACTGGCTTAATAAAGGTTTGAAATTCATCAATAATTGTAAGGTTTTTGGGTTCCACCATCACCGCTCCAATCTCGATAATTTCCATGCGTTCTCGATGGATAGTTCCTCGATCGCAGCAAGTAGCTTCAAGGTCAACCACCAGATAGTAATTATAATGTTTTAAATTCATATTTCTTCATCCGCTGTGCTGAAGTGTTGTGCTGCTGCCAACTTGCACTATATCCACTGCCTTTTTCTGAAATGGTACTGACGATCATTATTAAGTATTGCGTAGAATTCTTCTACAAAGGGTATCAACATGGTATCAACTCTTTTTTTACTGCATTCTTGCTGAACTAAATTAGCAACAGCAAAGTGTAACTTGTTAACTTCATTTATGATCTCAATAACATGGCAAACTGCATACGGAGACACTAATTCAATTACGGCAGAAATTAACAGAAAATCCTTTAAGTCAAGTAGATTTCGATCTAGATCGTGATGTATATTAAATACAACATCTCGAAGTTCATGGGCCAAAAAATTAGCTTGAATATCTACTTTTTGCTTTTTTTTCTGTGGCACTTCGTTATAGTAAATTTTTGCAACTATGTCGTTCTAACTGCTAAGTGGATCTCTACCATTTGATTGTCCAACAAGCGCATCTAGATTATGGTATCGTAAGCCATTTGAGTAGTCATTAAGAAGACTAAGAATGTCTTGCTTTATAGCTGAACTATAAAAAGTCAAGTCACACGATATGTTGATTGTGTTTGCACACTTCTGACACTCATTAAGAAGCTGAATTAAATTGTGACCTAACCTGCGAATATAACCAGAGGTAGGGCAGGAAAGATTATGGGTTCGCATGTGTTCAATTATCAGCGTCAGCTTGAGCAAGCGCTCAAGACCAATTGCTAGATTGTAGAAAGCCGTATAGAAAAGCCCTTTATTATTAATGCTAGCTCGACGCAAATCTGTAAGCCCTTTAAAAAGACAGGAAGAAACAAGACTCGACTCCTGATGAATAAGATGCCACTCTTGAGAAAACATTTAAGCTCCTTAAGTTTCGTTGCACAGTATTATAATATCTAAATTTTTGGTATAATGTCTAACATAGCAAAATCATACCCCGAATGAGAACATCATTAAAGTTCTCATGTACGAGTAGCTAGTTAATTATTGCTCTTAATCAGTTCAAATTTTTTTTCTAAGAATCCAACCCCTCTGGATAGAATCGAACTATCACATCCGGTGTTCGTAGCACCAGCGCCATCTCCATTGGCAGAGGGAAATCCACCGGGGAGGTACTGCCCCTCCTATCTCTGTGTTATCAGCACAGCGCCGCACTTTCTGGCTCCCAGTGGTCAAAGGAAGATGGAGGAATCGAACCCCTATAGTTATTAGCTATACCCTGGTTTTCAAGACCAGTTGCCGGCCATTCAGCGGCATCTTCCAAAGGTGTCTGACGGGAATTGAACCCGTTATTACTGGTTCCACAAACCAGCGCCGCTACCACTTTGGCTTCAGACACAGTGGATCTGATGGGGGTCGAACCCACAACCTCTTCTTTGCAAGAGAAGCGTTCTCCCATTAGAACTACAGACCCAATTTATTTACTTAGAAATTACTCAAAGAAACCGGGTTTCTATGCAAAGTCTAAGATTTTCAACTAGATATCTAGGAAGAAACCCGGTTTCTAGTTACTAGATTACCATTTGGTGGATTCTGGTCAGATTTGAACTGACATCTTTCTAGCAGCCAGCTAGATGCTTTTCCAATTAAGCTACAGACCCATTCAGCAGGAGTGGTAGGACTTGAACCCACAACATTCGAGGTAGAAGCTCGACACTCTATCCAGTTGAGTTACACTCCCATACTATTAATTGGGAGAGCGATATTGCGCTCGCTCGCTCCCCACCAAGTTGCCGAAATTGCTACAGAGATTTAGCCTTTTCCTGATACCATTCCTTAGCAGCTTTCATGACTGCTTTGTTGACATCTTTCCAAGTTAGTCCAGATACTTCTAATTCAGCAATGCTTTCTTTCTCCACGTCAGCGGTAAACCATTGTAAAAATTTGCCAATGTTTGCCATATTAAATTCACCGCTGCTGGCTTCTGTCACTCCTTGTTCTAAGCGTGCGGGTGTCACAAAAAGCTTGACAAATTCATCGATGCTCTTAGCAATTTCTGGAGCAATTTGGACTGGTTCTTTGGTTTTGACGGCGGCGTGTTTTTCCCCTTTGGCTTTAAACAGCAGTTCGGCATAAGAAAGTCGTTCTGCAAGTTCATCGATTTGTGGGTAGTAAACTAATCCTTCGCCAATCCCTTCTATGCCAAAAGTTTGTTTAACCCAAGGATCGATTGTTTCTACATCCGCGATCGCTTGATTGAGAGCCTCAACAGTCGATTGCAGTTGTGCGCGATCGCTAAAGTCTAAAACCATCGGTTCCCCATAAAAAGGTAAAACAAAAATGTCTGGATGTTCTGGCAAAAAAGCAGCAATTTTTTCAGGGCGAATTTCTAGCCGAGCTATCTTGCCATTTAACCCCCCAAATTGAATAGCAAAAACTGCAAAAATTTTGCGATCGATTTGTGAGATAGCAGTCCGCTTTTGAATGCCTTTTCCGCACCATTCTCCAAAGATAGTTGCGTTTTCGGAGTTAGCCAACTGGGTAAAAAAATCTAGATTTTGACTCACCCAAGCTGCAAAGCCCATATTGTCACTTTCTGGGGTAATAATCTGAGTTCGGCTTTGGGCAGCCACTCTACCATCTGAAAGAATTTGCACTGCTCCATTAGTGCCATCAAGTTTGATTTTAGCTTGATAGATAATTTTAGGAGTTGCTTCGACTAATTGTAAACTCCTGCAAACATTATGCAGCAATTCGATGCTCGGCCAGGGTTGCAATTCCACCGATTGAACCACTGTTTTTTGGCAATAAATTCCCGATAAATCAGTAGCGATCGCTTCCTCAATTTTACCGAGAGCCATGCCAAAGGAATAAATACCTCGGAGCTTAGTAGGTTTGATTTTTGTACCATCTTTGAGGACGGAATCTGTCAACGCGATCGCCACAACATCACCAACTTCATAAGTATTTTCCAAGTTGGCAATAATTTGCACTGGTTCCCATCCCGGAGCTTCAAAACTATAAAGGCGTAAAGTATCAGCATTAGGATGATTTTGGACGCTTTTTACTTCCATCGCAATTACAGGCATAATGAAACTCCTTTTTTAGGACAACTACTCTTTCATACAGTTAATTATCAGAGCGATAATTGCAGCTACCGCAGCTTTGATTTTGATGATTTTATCAAGACCATAAGTTGAGTGCGATGCCTACGGCTGGCTACGCCTACGCACCTTAGCCACGTACAAGTTATCAGAGCATTTTGCGTTTTCTCAGTTACTAAAGGGACTCCGCCGATGAGTTGTTACACACTCTTTAAAGGATTGCTACTTCTAAGCTTACCTATCGGGTTCTTGGCACTCCTTATTCACAAACGCCCGCTGATTTTGACAGCGTTACTTTTCCTCTCGTACTAAAGTATGTAGGCTCTAAAAGTTAGGGTACGCAAAAGTGCGTAGGCTCCGCCAGCCGCAGGCATCGCTCTGTTGACGGGGTGACAACCCCGTCAACTCCCCCACCAGTAGCGGATTTACCCAACCTGAGCTAAAAAAAGATGGGGTCGAAATTGTTAAGTGGCCCCATCTGTTAATTATGTTTCCTCAATTTTACCAGAACCATCTAGAAA
>NZ_JAQMUA010000060.1:0-22268 GCF_028330895.1 Kamptonema animale CS-326
CTCCTACGCCTACGCCTACAGGCACTCCTACGCCTACAGGCACTCCTACGCCTACACCTACGCTATTACCTACTCAGCCTTTCGCCCCAGTAGAGGAACCGGACACGAGTTGTGGTTGCACTCCCATTCCCGAAAAACCAGAGTTTACATTTACCGCACCGCAGATACTGCCAAAAGTCGAATTTCAGCCCGATCGATTGTTCGGGGGTGGGATTGAAATCATCAGTGGCGATCAGGAAAATGACTTGTTGACTGGTAACAGTGCAGATAACTGGTTATTTGGCGATCGCGGCGCTGATACCCTACAGGGCGATCGCGGTGCAGATATCCTGATCGGCGATAGCGGTAGCGCAAATCCCGGAGATGGCGCTGGAGAAGAAGATTTAATCTTTGGGGAAGAGGGGAACGATATCATTGGCGGCGGTGACGGTAACGATACTATTTACGCCGGTAAGGAAAACGATCTCGTTCATGGTGGGAAAAATAATGACTTGATTTGGGGCGATCTCAACTCCGATATCCTGATCGGTGACAGTGGCAATGACTCTATCTTTGGTGGTGTCAACGATCTATCTGTTTCCGACTTAAATCCTGACTTACTTTTTGGCGGTAGCGGTAATGACTACCTCAATGGTAATGAGGGTAATGACACCGTAATTGGCGGTGAAGGCAAGGATATTGCCTACGGTGGCAAAGGCAATGACCGGATATTTGGGCAACTTGACTCTGATATCCTTTATGGTGGCGAAGGCAATGATACGATTTTGGGCGATCGCGGTAGTAATGGCGAGGTTGCACCTGTTGGTCAGGAAGATTTGATTTTTGGCGATCGCGGCGACGATATCATCGGTGGTGGTGACGGTAACGATACCATCCATGCTGGCAAAGATAACGATCTCGTTTACGGTGGCAAAGGCGACGATCTGATCTGGGGGGAATTGAACTCGGATACGATTGTGGGTGACAGCGGTAACGATACCATTTACGGCGGCCTTAACGACTTCTTTAAAACCGATCCAGAGGGACGCGATGTGCTATTTGGTGGCATCGGTAATGACTTAATTAATGGTCAAGAAGGAGACGACATAATTATTGGTGAGGAAGGGAATGATACCCTTCGAGGTGGCAAGGAAAATGATGGTCTTCGTGGCGGTAGCGGTAATGATTTGATGTTAGGCGATAACGGTAACGATCAACTCTGCGGCGATGAGGGGAATGATACTATCTACGGAGACAATAAAGGCGTATCTGTTGCTGTCGGTGGATCTGGCCAACGTGATTGTATTAATGGCGGCAGCGGAGACGATCTGATCTATGGCAATGAAGGGGAAGATAATCTTAATGGTGATGACGGAAATGATTCACTTGCGGGAGGTAAAGATAATGACATTTTATCTGGCGGCACAGGAGATGACTGGCTTGTGGGCGACTCCGGGGAAGATACTTTAATTGGTGGAACAGGAAATGATGTTTTTGTTTTGAGCCCTAATAGCGGTGTGGATACTGCGCTTAATTTTGAGGTTGGTTTGGATAAATTTGGACTTGCCGGGGGTCTTTCCTTTGACCAATTACAAATTACTCCTACTCTGGGCGGGACTGTGTTCCAAGTCGCAAGTAATGGTCAAGTCTTGGCGAATCTGTTGGGGGCTAATGGTGTGATTTCTACTTTGGATTTTGTACTGGTTTAGAACTAAAGGGTGCGATCTCATAGGTAGGGTGGACATTACACGCCCTACTTTTTGCTAATTGTATGAGGCTAATTCCTAATTGCTAATTGGCTCTGCCACCTATCGCCGATATGATACAATTGGAGAATGTAGGGTAAAAAAACAAGCTCATAACACAAGCAATAGTCAACACATTAATTATACTTCTTGAGGAACGGATGCTATGTCTCTTCTCAACAATGCCATTGAATCAATACAATTGGGCGTAGAAGACTACCTTATGCGTGACAGCAAAAGGTATCGGTCTGCCGTGAGAAATATTTGTGCGGGAATACTTCTTCTTTATAAGGAGAAATTGTACCGTTTATCTCCGTCACATGATAAGGAACTTTTAATTAAAAAAGATATAAAACCAGTTTACGATCGTTCAGGAAACGTAATTTTTCAAGGTGCTGGCAAAAGAACAGTAGATGTTCAAGAAATTAAGGAAAGATTTAACAGCCTGAAAGTTACGGTTGATTGGAAAAAGTTTCAGGATCTAAATGAACTTCGCAATAATATAGAACATTACTATACAAATAAATCTCCTGATGCAGTTCGTGAAGTCATTGCTAAATCATTTATTTTAATTCGAGACTTTATAAATGATTGCTTAAATGAAGAACCTCATCAACTTCTTGGTAATGAATCTTGGCAGGTTTTGTTAAAGACCGCAGATGTGTACGAGGCTGAAGAGGCAGCTTGTAAAAAATCATTTGAAGCAATAGAATTTAAACATCAAGTTTTGCAAGATGCCGTAGAGAAAATCCGGTGTCCATCTTGTTATTCAAGTCTGATAAAAGCTAAAGATACAAGTGAATTCAGCATCTTTACTTTATTAAGTTGTGGATATTGTGGCAAGGCTTTTGAGTTTGGGGATGTGATGAGCGAATGCTTGTCAGATTGGGAACATTTGTCTGATTCTGAAGAAAGTTTTGCCTACTGCAATAATTGTGAATACACGGTGAAAGCATCGGTAATTCCTACAGGTGACGGATGGCTGTGTTTATCCTGCCTAACTACTCAAGATCGGGTAGGCTATTGCGGCTACTGTAGTGAATTTGTTGCGGGAGACGTAGAAAATAGTTATATGTCAGGTTGCTTAATGTGTGACGGTCAGATGGCACATTATATGAATTCTAGCGCTTATAATCGGGATGACTAATTAAGTGCAATCCAAGGTGCTGAGTAGCAGGGGCTATCTGACATCGATTGCACTTGCAAATTTATAAGTTATAGTGTATATTTACCCAAATAATTCACCCCTATAATCAAAAATCAATTTTAATTTTTAATTTTAATTGTTCTCAAGCCTAGCTTTAATCGCAACTTTCTCTTTGATGGCCATGCAACACAAAAAATCAGTACAAGGATTTTTGCCAAGTTTAGACAGTCAGACTCTCCGCAAGGCCACAGCCACGCTGCTTGCTTGCCAGTCGCTTAGCCTGAGTCTGACAGTAGCCGCCGTAGTTATCACCTTACCAATAGGACAACGACAAGCTGCTGCTGCATTGCTGACAAATTGGTTGTTCGATCCGGGGACAAATCAGCTAGAAGTCATGCTGCCAGAGGGAATAACGCCTAAGTTTTCTCTTTTAGACCAACCAACACGGATAGTTGTTGATTTGCCGGATACGGAGGTAGGAACTGATACTACCCAATTGTACCCAGAAGGTACGGTGCGTTCTGTCAGCCTGAGCCAATTTCAGCCGGGGATGGCGAGAATTGTGATTGATTTTGCTCCGGGAGTGGTGTTAACTCCAGAACAAGTACAGTTACAACGCATAGGTTTAGAGAATCGTTGGGTATTGCGTCCTTTGTTTTCAGGGACGAATAATCTGTTAAGTCAAGGAAATTCAATGACGGGGGCTACAGCAGGGCCAATCCAACGCGGCTTAACTACTCCGCCACCACCTACGTCGCCGCCTAGTAACAGTAGACCTGTGGCTAATTCTACTACTGCTAGACCTCAAAGTAGCACTCAAACTGCATCGTTGGCGCGATCGCCTCAAAATTTACCTAATCCTAATCCTGCGATACTAGAAACTCCCAATCCGCCGATCCAACCGCTGACAGTACCGATCGCTACTTTCCCAGTTAACCAAACAAGGCAACAAGCCGCTTTACCTCCTAGTTATACACCCACCTATACGCCGCCGCGATCGGTTCCATCGGTGACAATTCCGGGCTATGCGACCCCAGCAAGACCATTAAATTGGAATGAAGAGCTTCCCAGACAGCCGATCGCTCCTTTACCTACTAGCAATTATGATAACTTTGTCCCGCCTTCAGTTTATCCTTTACCAAATGCGATCGCGCCAACTGCATTCGCGTCCAATATCCTGCTACCAGCAGGAACTAGACTCAGCTTGCTTTATCCCGGTGTAGAGCCTTTAGCGCTAGATCCTAAACCTTCAAGACAAGAAGTGTTGCTATTACAAGGGGGCATTCTTGATAGCTATGGCAATACGATCGTACCACCCAATACCCCAATAATCGGACGCTTTGAAAGCAATAGCGAAGGTACGCGATTTATTGCTCAAGCGATGTATCTTAATGGTCGTAGCATTCCTCTAGATGCGCGATCGGATCGATTTGGTAGTGGCGATCGCAAACCCTCACAAAGGAGTTTTCTGCGTAATTCCGGGATTGGAGGAGTAGCATTATTTGTACTTAGTGGTTTTACAGGTATTGGTTTACTTGCGGGTGCTGCTGCGGGTGCTGCAACAACTTACGCCACTGCTCCCCAACCTGCTACTATTCAACCCGGTCAGATTGTGCAAGTTCGTTTAAATGAGGATTTAAGATATTAGTTGACAATCATTCAGCGACAACAGGAATCGAGGTAACAAAGGGAGCTGAGAATACAAAATAGACAACTCCAGCTCCCAAAAGCATTACTGCAAAACTGAAGAGCATTACCCAACCTTCTGCTGGTTCATAAGTATCTTCGTCAATGTCTCGGCGGACGTTAAAGTAGTGATTAGTTGAAAGTAAGACTGTCACTAAACCAACTAAAGAAAATACTACACCTAACTTCCAACCAATTCCAGGACGTGCGATCAGAGGCGGTTGTAAGATGCGGAGACGGACGATCACAACGCCAAAACCCATGAGTGCGATCGCGGTTCGCATCCAAGCTAAATAGGTGCGCTCATTTGCTAAATGATCTCGCACCCGCGAGGGATTTTGTAATTTTGCCTTTTCTGTATCTATTTTCGTCGATCTAAACTCTAATAGCATTTAGTGGTAATTGGTAATTGGTAATTGCTAATTGCTAATTGCTAATTGCTAATTGCTAATTATTAGTCGCAATCAACAACTAACAACTAACAATTAACAACTAACATCGACTTACTAATCATTTGGATCTTCCATAGGGACGTTAGGAATTCGCGTATCTATGGATGTTTGCGATACATTGGGAATAAACCAATTAACATCGCCTGATTTGAAAAATTTAGCAGAAGGAACATTGAAATCCAAGGCGGAAGTATCGGGATTAGTCTTAACTACTAACTGGCTGCCATCAACTATTTTAAGAGCTACAGCCCCTTTCAAATCTTCTCCTTGTGCCGCAGTAGTTAAATTTGTCGCTGCACCACTAGGAATATATACTCCCTCACAATCCCAATATGGTTGAGTTGTTTGACCAGGCCCTAGAAAATAGAGGGCGTTATCGTAGGAAGACCGAGATTTTTCGCCCTTGGGGCCGTAGATAGCCAAATTGCTGCTTGTTTCGTTGCGGCATTGACCCCAGTTTATCCCCGTTTCTAAAGCGTACTTTTGAAATTCCAAGTCAGCAATTTTTTTGTCCAGTTCCTCCCGTGTATAACTCTCAGTTTCAATAGGTGTTTCTTTCGCTGCTAACAGAGTATTAAGAGCTTGAGTCACCTCTATGTAGTCGGGGTTATTGGAGTATTTTGGAGTTTTTGGATCTGCCCATGAGGGAGGAGTAAACGCTAAGTTAACTAGAAGGACAAAAAGCACTAAAATAACTTTAAACAGATGCACAACTTTTCTCCTTTTCACGCTTATTGGTTCAGATCGCCTTGCTTTTAATTCAAGGTCTTTATAATTGATCTTATCATCTCAAACTTAAGATTTAAAGTCAACTAAAAATATGGAAAATATAGTTAATTTTTTTTGTAAACTTTGTCCAATAACCCGGTAAAGTTGCGGTAATTAGCAGCAATTTAATTCGGTGTTTATAACGCCGCTATCTCAGCGTTAAAGTCACCTCTGGGACAGCACCATTATTATATTATCGGGATGCAAAGGATGGCAGCAACCGATAAGTACCGTTTTCAATCAAAATAAATATTCCCAAGCCGATCAAAACAAACGGTACAATCGCCTTAGCATAACGAGTTAATACTTTGGCAATGACTGGGTGACTGGTTAATAGATAAGCAATATAGCACCAAACTGCAATCAGCACAAAGAAAACAGTCAGAATTACTGCCAAACTCGCGCCATCGCTGCCAGCAAATAGCGGCAAATAAATACCGATATTATCTCCGCCATTAGCAATAGTTACTGCGGCAACGTTAAAGGTTTGTGGGGGAATCAAACTCCTGATTTTTGACAATAAAGATGAATTTTTTTCCTGGTCTTCAAATTCCCTTGCTACTCCCTGTACCTCCTGTTCATCACCATCCCGATTCACTAAGTGGCTGAGGCCTATGGCAATTGGGAGTAAACCTAGTAAGCCAATCCAAGCTTTAGGAATAATTAAACCGCCAAAGAAACCGGGTAAACTAGCAACAACCAGTGCTGTAAAACCGAGATATTGACCGATAGCGATATGCCGGGGGCGAAAGGTAGAATTTATTTGCGCGAAGAAGAGCATCAAAATAACAATGTCATCAATATTGGTCGCGACAAAGGATGTAATTCCGGCAATAATCGCTGTGGCAAGCCAATTCATAGCGCTGGTATTAAAGAATACCCTATAAAAGGGCATTATTATTGTATCGTGGATGCAATGCTTGAGTCATATATCTTAAGACCGATCCCTAAAATTGCCGAAAACTCAGGCAATCTTCCTCAATTTTATTCAACTTCAGGAACTCGGCTGTTATTTCTGGCAATAGTCAGCACGCAGAAACAGCCAGCAATTAGAGAGATTACGGTTAAACTCGGACTTTCCAAGGTGTGACTTTTTACCAGAATTAATGCGCCCAAACCCATTAATATAAAAGGCACAAAATTGTTGCCGTAGCGAGTCAGAGTATCTGCGATCGCTCTCATCTGAGTTAAGCGATAAGCGGCAAAACACCAAACTCCTACCAGCGTGAAGAATACGCCGAGAAGAACCACTAGCCCCTGCCAAGTGCTACTAGCAAAAAGGGGGACGTAAATGCTAATATTGTCGCTGCCATTGGCTACAGTTACGGCTGCTACGCTGTAAGTTTCAGCCGACAGAAAACTGGTAAATGGAGAGTTTTGAGAGCGACTTATTTCTTGCTCATCGTCTGATTCATCGTTATCCACGTTCACCAAGCGGCCAAAGCCGATCGCGATCGGCAATATGCCCAATAATCCGATCCAATCTTGCGGTAAAATTAGGCTACCAAAGAAACCAGGAAGGCTGGCGAATACCAGTGCTGTGAATCCTAAATATTGACCAGCAACGATATGGCGACGGCGGAATGCCGCGTTTACTTGGGAGAAAAATAGCAGCAAAATGAGAATATCGTCAAGATTGGTTGCTGTGAAAGCAGTTGCACCTGTGGTGATTGCAGTTAGTAACTCGTTCATTTCTTCAATTCCTTATTGTCTAATTTTTGCTGTACTTGCTTTGGAATTGGACAGTTTTAAGTCGTCTGAAGTGTAGGCAATTTCTAAACTAAAGATTAATCGAGACCGTCTCGGTCAATCTGTATAGCGTTTAACTGAGCAGCCGTATAAAAGGCATTCGGTTCGTCAAATTTAGCGTGAATTGCATCAATGCCTCGCTCCATTGTGGATACAAGTTCTGGAGAACGCAGCCTTTGCATTACAAACCAGCCGCAAGTGACAACCAAGTACATTAAGAACAGGTAAGGAAACGCATCGTAAGGAGCTTCGGGAACTGGGAAAAGATTACTACCGGGAATTCCTATGCTACCGAAAATGGGAATCATCATAAACCCAACTGCTACAACTGAGAATACTAAATCCCGGACGCGGAGTTTTTTAATCTTGTGCAGGTAAACTGGAGCGGCAATAGAAATTAGGACGTAAACTGTTAAAAATCCATAGCTGCAAATCGCTCCCAAATATCCCATACACTCGAAGAGTTTGATGTGGAAAAGGGACATGGCAGCCGGCACAATGAATGTCACCAGCGAACAGATAGTAACTGCAACGTGGGGCGTGCGGTTGGAAGAGTGAGCTTCGCCCATAGAACTTGGAAATAAACCGTGACGAGCCATTGTAAAGAATACTCTTGCTGCGGGATTGATGCTGCCAAGGACGCAAGCAAAGAAGCTAAAGAGAGCACCGAAAGCAACTAAGTCTCCCAGAAAACCAACTCCTGCTTGTCGTGAGAGAAAACCCAGAGGTTCTTCAGAGGTGGTAATCGAAACTCCAGTGCCGCTAAATCCTAACACTTCAATGTAGGTCATTGAGATGAAGAATAAACCAGCTAGTACAGCGCTACCCATTACGGCTCTGGGGATCGTTTTTAACGGTTTTTTCGCTTCATCGCCGAGGGAAGTCGCGCTTTCAAAACCAGAAAAACCGAACATTACTAAGACGAGTCCCATCGCTATATTGCCCGGAGTTACGCCTTCAAGGGTCAACTGGGACATATCGAGTACAAATCCTTTGTGGGCCCAAATGACGATCCCCAAAACTGCGATCGCAACCAGAGATGCTCCTTCTAGCCACAGCATCGCTACTGCTGAAAGTTGGATGTCTTTATAAGCTGCATACCACGCTAATCCCGCACCGATCGCTAACAGCGTGATACTTGATGGATGGATACCTAAATGACCGATTAAACTCCCGCTAAAGTTTGCAAATCCACACAAAACAGACATTCCAGTGAAGAGGTAAGCCAAAACCAAACTCCAGCCACAAATCACACCTGCTGTTGGGCCAAGGCCTTTGACGATGTAAGAGTAAAGCGAACCGGGAGAGGCAGAACGGCTAGCAAACTGGTTGATGTTGATACTGACAAACACTAGCCCGATCAAGCCGATTAGAAAGCTTAGCCAAGTTCCGTTCCCTGACAAGGCAACGATCAATCCAATGTTAGATGCTGGTATTGTAGTGGGTGCGATAACTGCAAAGGATTGCGCCAGGACTTCTCCGAAGGAAAGGCAATCAGGTCTTAAACCATGCTCGCTCTGATTTGGTTGAATTTTACTGGTCATAACAGAATCTCCATTCACTGCCTAGCGATCGCACATAGCGATCGGCTTTAATGTGGGGTTCTGCCTCTGCGCCGGGCCCGTTGCTAAAGGCGTAGATTTAACTTTAAGGTCTACACCCGATATAATCAAATGTTGTTTTTTATTAAATTAATAACTAGAAGTGATGCAGGCTGACATCCTTTTCGGTAAAGCAGGCGGGAAATCTTCAGATTGCGGCATCGGAGGAAAGGACTATAAATAACCGTGTTTTATTTATATAGCCTGACTTGAAAGTTACGGGGATATTTAAAGTTTTGGGAGGAAGAGAATGGCTGGAATGACGCTCGATCAACTGCGAATTTTTATCGCTGTGGCGGAACACTTGCATTTTAGCCGCGCGGCCGAAGAGCTTTATATTACGCAGCCGGCCGTCAGCGCAGCAATTCAGTGCTTAGAGGAGCAATATGGAGTGAAATTATTTCACAGAATCGGCCGCCGCATCGAGATCACTGAAGCTGGAAAATTGCTGCAAGGGGAAAGCCAGAAAATTATCGACCAAGTGGTGCTAACGGAGCGGGGTTTGCGGGAGTTAAATGACTTGCAGCGAGGCGAGTTGAAATTGGGTTCAAGTTTGACTATTGGTAATTATTGGCTACCGGAAAAGATCGGTTTTTTTAAGCGCGAATATCCGGGAATTACTGTTAACTGCACTCTAGCTAATACTGAAGAGATTTGCTTTGGCACGGCGACGGGACTGTTTGACTTGGGTTTGGTGGAAGGTGAGGTGAAGCCAGCGCTTAAAGTCAGTTTGGAAGAGGAAGCTGTAGGAGGCGATCGTTTGTTAATTGTGGTGGGCAAATCTCACCCTTGGTTTGAGGTTAAGGAAATTTCTTTATCTCAACTTTATACGACGGCTTGGGTAATGCGGGAGTCGGGTTCGGGAACGCAACAAAGTTTTGAGCAAGCTTTGGAAAACTGGGGAATTGATTTAAGTAAATTAAATGTAATTTTAGTTTTGAATAGTGGTGAAATGGTGAAGGCAATTATTGAAAGCGGTGTAGGTGCGGCAGGAATTTCTGAGTTAATGGTTGCTAAGGAATTACAGCTTCATACGTTGCGCTCGATTCCCATTAAAGATGATAGAAGTGGCTCTAAAGGGAAGAGTATTGAAATTTGCCGACCATTTTTGAAGCTGAAGCATCGGCAACGCTTTCAGACTCGACTTGCTAAAGCTTTTGAAGAGATGTTAACTGTTAACTGTTAACTGTTAATTGTAAGGTGGGCGCTCGCCGCAACCAGGCTGTAATTTATCGCAGAAAATATTTGTCGGCGAGCGCCCACCCTACGTTTGGCGAGCGCCCACCCTACGTTTAATTATATCCAACTACTTAACTGTTGAACGGTGGACAATGCCGATAGCGATCGTTGCTCGGCCTACTTTTGATTAACTGTACATATTTATCAGCAAAATTTTTCTGTCTTCTGGCATAGTTTGACACTGATGAGAATTTCTACTTCAGACAGAGGTTAAGTAATGTCAAGTTCTGGAAAACTAATAAGGAAGCTTGATTGGAGGGTCAAAACTATGTTTGAACTACTAGAAAAACGAATTCAGCCTTTGTCGTTAAATTTTAAAGTCTTGGAAGTTGCTTATGAGCTGTATCTGCAAGCTCCACAATCTGACTCTCCAGTGATTAACTTAAAAGACTTAGCTCAGAAAAGTAATGCCAGCGTGTTCGACTGCCGAAATACAATTGTTAGCGCTAACAAAATTGGCAAGTTCCCTAATTGCTCTCTTTCTTCTTAAGGTATCGTTGGAGGATAACCTATTATCTCCTCTACTGTTTTATTGAGGAAGGCTGGTGTTACCGCCATTGATTGATTTAGTCAAATCTAATAAGTTGGTACTGCTGTCACCGACAACTAACGGTAAAATTCCATTCCATTTTTCTATAGCTTCCTTTTCCAAGATTTCCGGCGTTAAATTTTCACGGAGTAATTTTTGTGCTTCCGCTTCGCCTCTTGCTAAATTCACTTTTGCTTCTGCCTGTTTTACCGCCTTTTGAGCGATGAATTCGGCGCGTTTTGCCTCTTGTTCTGCTATTTGTTTTGCCTCTACCGCAGCGCTAAATTGCATTGAGAAGTGGACGTGGACTAAAGAAATATCATCGACGGCAATGTGATAGTCAATTAGCCGTGTGGTTAGGGAAGTGTCTACTCCTGCTTTCACTTCTCCACGCTTGGTAATCATTTCTTCAGCAGTGTATTTGGCAATCACGGCTTTTAGCACTTCTTCAACAGCAGGATTGATAATGCGATCGATGATTGCTGTTTCGTTTCCTATTTCTTGAAAAGCGGCATTAGCTTCTTCTGGGATAATATGCCAGTTAAGAGCTACATCAGCGAATACATCTTGAAGATCCTTTGAAGATGCTTCAGCGGAAATTTGCTGTTTTTGTACTCGCACGCTCAATTTTTCGACGGTATTTACTAAAGGAATAATCGCGTGAATTCCTTCTCCGAGTATCCTGTCTTCTACTTTTCCAAATTGCATTAAAATGCCTCGTTCCCCAGCGTTAACGATCGCAAAGAAAGTAGAGATGAGAGCAAGTACCAAGAAAAATATAGTAAGTCGGATGAAGATGTAAATATCTTGGTTGATTTTAGTTTTAGTGTTTGATTTTGATGCGAGAGTATTGCTATTAGATTTTCTGCTCATTTTGACTGTAAAATAGTTGCTTGACTCCTGTTAATGTGTTAAACTTGAAATTCGGAGTTTCTACCATTTTTAATTTTTCATTCCTATGGATGACGAGGATTTAGGACAAGTTTTATTATTCCAATCGCACTGATAAAGGTGTTCTTGCTGCCAACTCAAAGGAATTTCTAGCAAGTCTCTAGAACCGGTCATGCCTTGACCAATAAATAGTAACAAAGCTACGCAGTTTAGAATTGTATGAATTTTGCGCCACTTGTTAGTTCTATCTTTGTAAATTTCGGGAACAATCGCCAGGGAAACAATCATTAGTATGGCGGCGAGTAAACCGTAATAAAAATGAGAAAACATCCATTGATCGTCTCTGCGAAAAATACCATCTTGGAAGGCAATAATTATTAAACCAGCACTGCTTAAAGTGGCAAATATAGCCCGCCATTTTGGTAGTGTTGCTTTGTAAAGAAATACCAGGGAAGCTATGGTGGCTACAAACATTAGAACTATAAAAACTACTTGGAAAGGTGCTTTACTCCATAGTTGATTCTTCAAAATACTATTGAAAAAAATAACATAGGCAAAAGCTACTAAGCTAACTCCGACAACTGAACCAGTCAACCAGCGGCCTAATTTAACGTGCTCGGAACCGACGGAGGGCGGAATTTTGCTTTTGCCATCACCCGCGCTTTGGAGGCGGCGCGATCGCGTTTGCCATGCCATATTGACAACCATGCCAATAATCGGGAAAACCACCGCTACTGCTAAGGCAGGATGGAGGAGGGCCATTACATCTACGAGTTCCATAAATTAAAATTACTAAGATGATGTTTAGAAATATAATAGCTTTAAGTATTTTTTTTTGTTATTTTTGCGAGGGAGTGTCTCCTAACTTTAATGAAATCGACTTTAACGGATAACTGGGCATTAGCACAAGAACTAGAAAGCATTGTCGGCACTGATGCCGTCTGTCCCTGGCAAGATACAGATACTTTTTGGCAAAAACGGATAGAAAGTGCGATCGCCCCAGGTACGGAAATTGACTGCACTGTTTATCCTCATACTCAAGAAGAACTCGCGGCGGCGATCGCTTGCATTTCCCGGAATCGACGAGGAGTTTTGCCGGTGGGTAGCGGTAGCAAACTTGACTGGGGGGGATTGGTGAGAATAGAGCCCCCCAACCCTCGCGATCGCAGTCAGGTTTCAGAACCCGCCTTAAAAAGGGGTAAAGGTGGGCTCGTAGTTGTCAGTTGCGATCGCATCAACCGCCTGATCGATCGCGCCGTTGGCGATTTAACCGTCACAGTCGAAGCCGGGATGAAATTTGCCGAATTGCAGCGAATTTTGGCCACCTCCGATCAATTTTTACCCCTAGATCCAGCATATCCAGAACAGGCAACCATCGGCGGCATTATTGCTACCGCTGACGCGGGCTCCCTTCGGCAAAGATATCGGGGCGTTCGCGATTTATTATTAGGAATAACCTTCGTGCGATCCGATGGCAAAATTGCCAAAGCAGGAGGGCGCGTTGTTAAAAATGTCGCTGGCTATGATTTGATGAAGTTGTTAACAGGTTCCTACGGTACGCTGGGCATTATTAGTCAAGTTACAATGCGGGTTTATCCGCTGCCAAACGCATCTGTAACGGTAATTTTAACTGGCGAAGCTGAAGCTTTAGCAAACACAACTCAAACCTTATTATCCTCAGCTTTAACACCAACAGCAGTTGATTTGCTATCAAGGCAGTTGGTAGAAAAATTAGGTTTGGGTAAAAATTTGGGTTTAGCCGTAAGATTTCAAAGTATACCAGAAAGTGTTGAGCAACAATCCAGCCGTTTGCTAGAAGTTGGCTATAAGTTAGGATTAAAAGGAACAATCTGTGCTGACAAAGATGAGACTAACTTGTGGCAGAGATTAAAATCAATTATCTGGTCAACTACCCCAGATTCAACAATTATCTGTAAAATAGGAATAATACCATCTGCATCTGTAAATATTTTAGCACAGTTCAATCTGGGTGATGGCTTGATTCATGGCGGTAGCGGGTTGGGAATTTTGCGGTTTGAGAAGGCGACCGTAGAAAACATTTTACAGTTACGTCAGCAGTGCGAATCTCAGAGTGGATTTCTCAGCATTTTGAAAGCTCCTGCTGACATTAAGCAACAGTTAGATGTTTGGGGTTATAATGGAAATGCCCTCAGTTTAATGCAGAAAATTAAACAGCAATTTGACCCAGAGAATATTTTGAGTCCCCATCGTTTTCTATTTCCTTGAAAACTTACGTAACGCCGCCCTCTAGACCATAATTGACCCCCCAGATGGCAGCGTTACCGACAAAAACAATAAGTATAACTAAAAGTTAATAATCTATGCAAACCTCAGAAAAATCCTCAGAAAACACCGATTTACAACCAATTAATCCCACCAACTTTTTAGCACAAAATCCCCATTTACAATCATTAGAAATCCCCGGATTTGACAGTAAAAATCCCCCCTCAGCCAAATTAATTGACACCTGCGTTCACTGCGGATTTTGCCTATCAACTTGTCCGAGTTACCGCGTACTTGGCAAGGAAATGGATTCCCCTAGAGGTCGCATCTATCTCATGGATGCTATTAACGAAGGTGATGCACCCTTAAATGAGGCAACAGCACAGCATTTTGATACTTGCTTGGGTTGTTTGGCCTGCGTTACTACTTGTCCTTCTGGGGTACAGTACGATAAATTAATTTCAGCAACTCGTCATCAAGTTGAGAGGAATTATCAACGAAATTTATCTGATATCTTAATTCGTTCTATCCTGTTTAACTTCTTCCCTTATCCTCATCGATTGCGGCCTTTACTTGCCCCTTTATTTCTTTATCAAAAATCGGGGGTGCAGAAACTTGTCCGTTCCACAGGTTTGCTAAAAAAAGTATTTCCTCGCTTGGCGGCAATGGAATCAATTTTACCCGCCATTTCTGTAGAATCATTCCGGGATAATTTGCCTACTATTATTCCAGCACAAGGGGAAAAACGCTATCGAGTTGGCATGATTTTAGGTTGCGTACAACGGCTATTTTTCTCGCCAATTAATGAGGCCACAGTCCGCGTTTTAACAGCAAATGGTTGCGAAGTAGTAATTCCCAAAAGTCAAGGATGCTGTGCTGCTTTACCAGAACACCAAGGGCAAACCGAACAAGCCAAAACTTTAGCTAGACAAATGATTGATAGCTTTGAAGGAACAGGTATAGATGCTGTGATTATTAATGCGGCTGGTTGCGGTCACACTTTGAAGGAATACGGTCACATTTTAGCAGATGATGCAGAATATCAAGAGAAAGCGCAGACATTTGCTAGCAAAGTGAAAGACGTGCAAGAATTCCTAGCAAATGTAGGTTTGACAGCCAAACTTTCTCCCCTAATTGATGGAGAGTTAAAGATTGTTTATCAAGATGCCTGTCACTTACTGCACGGACAAAAGATTAGCTTGCAACCCCGTCAGTTATTGCAGCAAATTCCCGGAGTAAAATTAAAGGAACCCCTAGATGCAGCTTTGTGTTGTGGGAGTGCTGGGGTTTACAATATGTTACAGCCAGAAATTGCTGATGAATTGGGACAGCAAAAGGTTGAGAATTTATTAAATTCTGGAGCAGAATTGATTACTTCTGCTAATCCTGGTTGTTCTTTGCAAATTAAGAAGCATTTGGAGTTGCAGGGAAAACAAATCACGCTGATGCACCCAATTGAGTTATTAGATTATTCAATTAGGGGGGTAAAGTTGCTAAGGAAGCAATCTAACCCTGCAAGTTAAGCATTGAATCCATTCCCTCAAAATACTGAGGAGTGAAATATATCTTCAAACTCAACTTGCCGTAAATATCAGTAAATTCTCGGTTGTTAGCAGCTTAGATTTCTGCAATTATTAATGTATTCTTTTCCAATTCCTGTGGTAGATTATGTTATCTGATAAGTTGCAGGCTTTAGAACCACAAATTAACGAACTGTTGCCCAAGATACAAAACATAACAACTACTTTAAAGAAACAATCAGTGTCTTTCCACGAAGTAGCAATTAGCGACCCGTTACTTATTGAGGAGAATAAGACCCTAGAAAAGCTGAAAACAATTAATCATAAATTAGAAGTCAAAGTCATGCAACAAGCCTCTCAACTTAGACAGTTAGAGAAGCAGTTGCAGGAGGAGAAAAAAAAACACATCAGGTCAAATCAGTTATTGGCAAAAAGCGAAGCCAGACTACAATCTATTGTGCGGAATGCTTTCGATTTAATTATCGTCCTAGAAGCTGATATGCGAGTACAATATCAGAGTCCAGCAATAGAGCAGATTTTAGGATATAAGCCAGAAGATAGGATCGGAAAATTATTTGGTGAGTTAATCCATCCAGATGATTTAGCTGCTGTGAAGTCTTACCTAGACAATTTACTAGAACAGTTTGAGCCCCACCAAACTATTGAGTTTCGGAAACGCCATGCCAATAATTCTTGGGTATATTTAGAAGCGATTGGCAGCAATTGCCTTCACGATTCCAGCGTCGGCGGCATAATTATAAATCTGCGAGATATTACTGAAAAAAAACAACATCTTAAGAAAGTTTTAACAACAAATATAGACATCAATCAATTTAGAGAAACTGAAGCAAAAGTCTCTCAATTAGAGTTTCGCGATCGAAAATTTTCCCAAATTATCTGTGAGTTTGGTTATGATTTTACTGTATTGTCTGATGGGGTCTTTGTCTGCGAGTGGATGACAGAAGCTTTTACCTCCATTGCAGGCTACACGCTACAAGAATTAAAGAGTTTAGGCTGGCTGCACTTTAACCTAATTCATCCCGATGATGAACAGATAGTATGGCAACAAATCCAGTCTTGTTCATCTAGTTGTAGTGAAGAAAGCGAGTACCGAATTATTACTAAAAATGGTGAAGTACGATGGCTGCGAGACTACAAACAAATTATCTGGGACGAGGAACAAAACTGTGTCACCCGCGTTTACGGTATCTGTCAAGATATTACCGAATGCAAGCGTTACCAAGTGGCTTTACGAGAAACAGAACGCACTTTACAAAGGTTTATTAAAGTAGCATCTTTGGCAATTATTGGCATAGATGTTAAGGGAAAAGTAACGCTTTGGAATCCGGCGGCGGAGAAACTTTTTGGCTGGATGTTACCAGAGGTTGAGGGAAATAGATTGTCGATTATTCCTGAAGAACACAAAGAGAATTTTTATGCGCTGTTTCAATCTTCGCTCCAAGGTGAAGTCCACAACGGTGTAAAATTGCACCTTAAGAAGAAAGATGAGTTATTGTTTGAAAGCTACTACTCCACAGTACCAATGCGAGATGCCGCAGGCAAAATTATCGGTACTATGTACGTATTTTCTCAGGTGGTAGAAGAACCTTTTTGGGTACGTTATCTCCGTTGTCCAACGTTGCGCGTTTGAGCATTTTGAGTATTTATAGCAACCGCTTGGTTAGGGATTAGGGGCTAGGGAAAGAAGGGAAAGAAGGGAAAGAAGGGAAAGACAAAATTGGTATTAAGTAAATCCACCTAATTAAACATAAAATCGGGATGGTTAAAAAAGCTGACTGTAGAAACATTCTTTCTTCTCTCCTAGATAACTAAATTTTTCTTCCTTCTCTCCTAGATAACTAAATTTTTCTTCCTTCTTCCTTCTACTTAATTGATTTCCCCTTCCAACTTTAAAAAATGCAATCTCCCTGACGCTTCCCCCGCTACAATTGTCATGCCATCAGGAGATATCGCACAGCATTTTAAAGAACTATCTCCCGTAAAACTAGCAATCACTTTTCGATTGAATAAATCCCAAACTTTGAGAGTATTATCATCAGAAGCAGAAATTAACCGTTTCCCCATGACTACGATAGATGTTACTGCATCAGTGTGACCTGTGAGCGTAAATAGTTCTTTCTTCCCTCCCAAATCCCAAACTTTAATCGTACTTTCCCGCGAACCAGAAATTGCCCATTTGCCATCGGCTGTGACGGCTACAGTATTGACAAAACTGGTATGGCCTAGGAGAGTAAAAAACTTATTACCTGTCACTAAATTCCAGACTGAAGTGAAAATATTTTCTCCAGTTTCCAGACTCCAAATCTTGAGAGTACGATCGCCAGAACCTGAAATTAACCGTTTACCGTCAAGGGTGACAGCTACAGCTTTTACCCCATCTGTATGACCGACGATAGTTAAAATTTCTTCTGCTGTTTCCAAATTCCATAACTTGATAGTTTTGTCTCCAGAACCCGAAATTACTCGCTTACTATCGGGGGTGATAGCAATAGAATTCACCCAATCTTCATGACCTCTAAAAGTGTAAATTTCCTGTCCATTTTCCAAATCCCAGACTTTTATAGTTTTGTCACCCGAACCGGAAATTAAACGCTTGCCATCAGGGGTGATAGCCACAGCTTTAATCCAGTCGTCATGACCTGAGATTGTCCGAATTTCCGTCTTTGCTTTTAAATCCCAAACTTTAATATTATTATCACCAGCACCGGAAATAACTTGCTTACCATCGGGGGTAATTGCTACAGCATTTACCCAATCTGAATGGCCTAAAAACGATGAATTTTCATGTCCTGTTTCCAGATCCCAAATCTTAAGAGTTTTGTCAGATGAACCAGAAATAATCTGCTTACCATCGAGAAGTACGGCAACAGCATTAACTGGCCCAATATGATTGCTCAATGTAAAAACTTCTGCCTTGGTTTCCAAGTTCCACACTTTTATAGTTTTGTCACCAGAACCAGAAATCACCAGTTTTTCATCCAGAGATAATGCCACAGACTGTACAAAGCTAGTATGACCTCTGAGAGTAAAAAGTGCTTCTTTTGTTGCTAAATTCCAAACTTTGATTGTCTTATCATAAGAACCCGAAACCAAGTAATTACCATCAGTTGTAACAGCTACAGTTTTTACCCAATCTTCATGACCTATGAGGGTAAAAAGTTCTTTTCCTGTTTCCAAGTTCCAGACTTTGATGTTGTGATCGCCAGCACCAGAAATCAGGCGTTTACCATCAGCAGTAACTACTACAGTTTGCACAAAACTGTTATGACCTTTGAGGTTGAAAATTATCTGTTCATTTTCTAAATTCCAAACCTTGATCGTACCGTCCCAAGAACCAGAAATTACTTTCGTACCGTCGGGGGTGACGGCTACAGCTTCTACTGCGAAGGTATCGCCTCTAAATGTGAACAGTTTTTGCCCGGTTTCCAAATCCCAGATTTTAATAGTGTTGTCCCAGGAACCAGAAATTACTTTCTTACCATCAGGGGTAATTGCAACAGCATTGACATAAGTGAGATGACCTTTAAGAGTAAAAATTTCTTCGCCGGTGGCGAGGTTCCAAATTTTGAGGGTATGATCGGAGGAGGCGGAAATTGCCTTTTTGCCATCAGGTGTAACTGCTACTGCTTGTATCCAGTCTGTATGTCCTACAATGGTACGCCGCAGTCGGCTTCCCGGAGGGGTAAAACTAGAGGTTAACGGTTGCAACCAAGCATTTTTTTGCTGTTTTGCGCGCTCCAGTAGTGCCTGAATTTCCGGGTTTTGGAAAGATAATAAGCGCCCAATGAGTTGTCCAGCTAATTGTGCGGGTTCTTTAGAGATAATGTGGGCAGAAAGTCGAAGGGTATCTTGAATTAATTGCAGCGATTTGGCTTTGGGATCGGAAGGGGAGAGACTCAAGTTGCTAACTAGATTGTAATCTTCAATTAGCGGTTGTATTCCTAGAGTTTCTAGTTTGGCTTCAATAAAATCATAATTTGTTAGCAGGTGGTGCAATTTTTCTGTATCACAAGCATCCGCTAGCTGACTTGGTAGGGTTGCTAAGAGATCGTGCTGTTCTGCGAACGATAAGTTATCTAAGGTTTCTCTAAACTCACTCATAGTTTTACGGCGGTATTTCAAAAATGTTGGGGGATTTCTTGACACTCCCACGCCTAAAGGCGATGGGATTCTTGGTTCAACGATCAACCTTAACCAGCTCTGATTGCTCAGAACAAGCCAGAGGGTCGATCTCCTCAAGCGTAGAAATTCCGGTGTGTCCCACCGTATTTATTCCTAAACCCTTAGCCAAAATATTTTTAGCCGCATTCAAATCTCGATGTTCAATCAATCCACAAGATGGGCATTTATGAGTACGAGTCGATAGCGATTTCTTAACTCTTGTCCCACACCCTGAGCAATCTTGAGATGTGAAATCAGGCGCTACTGCTACAACGTGAACCCCACGTATTTTGGCAAAATAGTCAACCCAATTAGTGAACATCGACCATGCTGCATCTGAAATAGATTTGGCAAGCTTATGATTTTTTACCATGTTTGACACTTTCAAGTCTTCATAGGCAATCGCATCGCTAGATACTGTTAACGCCCTTGCAGTTCTTACTGCAAATTCTCGGCGCTGCCTACTAACCTTCAAGTGTTTTCGAGCCATCTTATTGATAGCTTTTCTTCTGTTTTTAGACCCCTTTTTCCTTTTAGAGACTCGTCGTTGCAATCTCTTTAAAGACTTTTCCGACTTTCTCAAGAATCGGGGATTCTCAATATGATTACCCTCTGAGTCTGTGTAGAAAGACTCTAACCCTAGATCGATACCCACTGCTTTACCAGTTGGCAATTGTGGCTCAGAACGCTCTACATCAATCAGGAATTGGCAATAAAAGCCATCGGCTCTTTTGACAACCCGAACTCGTTTGATCTGTTCGGGTTGATAAAAGTTTAAGTCGCGAGTTCCTATGAGTTTGAATGTTCCGGCCTTGAATCCATCAGTAAAAGCGATACGTTTCCTGTCTTGAGCAAGTTTCCATCCAGTTTGCTTGTATTCGACTGAACGACCGCGCTTTTTGAACTTTGGATAACCTTTCTTTCCTGGTTTGCCCTCTTTACAGTTCTTGTAAAACCGAGAGATGCCACCCCAAGCTCTATCAGCGGATGATTGCCTAGCTTGCGAATTTAATTTCCCAGCCCAATCATATTCCTTGGCCAAGTTTGCACAGAGTTTCTGTAGATCGTTTTTACTAACACCCCGATTGTCCATCCAGTACCCCAAAGCTTTATTACGAACAAAATTGGCAGTACGAATTGCTTCTTCGAGCAACTCGTACTGCCAGTTTTTTCCTTTCAATTTCGCTTCTAGTACCAACATGGTTCGACCGTCCAATCAATACTTGTATTCTATCAGATTTCAAATTTGATTTTTTGAAAATGTGACTGCGGCTCTCATCCGCATCTACTCATCCCGACCCCTGAAGGGGCGATGCTCTCGTGGCGAAAAGGTCTGTAAGGCAATAGCTTTGCTTGACGCGACCCGCACCCAGGGGGATAGTATCAATCTTAATTCTTCTCTTTATTTAGAATGACATATTTAAAGGCTAATTGCTATGAGCGCCACAGGTTTGTTTGTAGATATTGACAAATACTGCGTTTAATGGTAAGGGTAGATGGTTGAAGTTAATTCAAAC
Source organism: Kamptonema animale CS-326 (assembly GCF_028330895.1). NCBI lineage: Bacteria > Bacillati > Cyanobacteriota > Cyanophyceae > Oscillatoriales > Microcoleaceae > Kamptonema > Kamptonema animale. Next base: position 21,250 of record NZ_JAQMUA010000060.1, read on the forward strand.
TCGCCCGATCGCGCCATTAGTCCTTCCGCGAACCCGCAGTTTAGATAGCCGCAGCCTTTAACCTGTAGATTTCAATCCCCAGACAATTAAAATTAAAGTATTGAGCAGTAGTGACGCGAGACAATATAATTCATGGACATAATAGAATTTTTTGAGCAAAGTGCAGGCAAGTGGTTTTCCCAGCGTACCCTTCATAACCTGACCTCCGGGAAATTGGAGGCGGGTAAATCCGAACTCAAAATTGAAATCCTACCCGCAAGCGATCCCGCTGTCATCCAACTTTGCTCCGAACACTCGCTTAACCCAGCCTCAGCGCCGTTAGCAGGAGTTCGCGTCACCTGGAATCCGATCGCAGATCAAAATCACAAGAATGGCTCTAGACTTCTAGTACCCATTCCCAATTCTGATAACCCCAAGACAGGGAAATTATTACAAAGTACAGACCCCGCCTCTAAAAATGCGTTAGCGAAGCCAACCCAAGGCATTACCACTCGCTACATTATCGGCGAAGACGATGTGCTGACACTGATTGGGGAGTCAGAAGGTTTCTATGCTGAAGAGCGTTTGTGGTATCTCATACCTAATCTGCGGCTACGCACCAGCGTTGTCAAGCAACCTTCGGGGATGACGATCGCATCTTTCTGTTCCGAAATTCGCATGGGTGTAACTCAGCCAGCGGCCGAAACTGCGGGTGCAGAAACCAGAAGCTAAATTTGAGTGGTTTTGAGTGTTAATTTTACTTTAAAAAAGTTATTCAACACCGTTATCTATCACCCTAAATCCCCCTTGTTCAGGGGGATTTTAACTTGGTTAGGACTTACGCACCCAACCTCATAAACCGGGTTTCGACTTTCGCTCAACCAGCAGTTTTTTTACGAAAATACTTCGTTGTTCCCCACATATTCTCTCAAAAACCGTTCGGCTGACGCTAACGGCGGAAGCCCGGTTTCTAAGGCCATGAACGTAACTCCTGTTGGTTCTCTTTTCCATTTATTGTCATTGCGAGCGAAGCGAAGCAA
>NZ_JAQMUA010000061.1:0-16862 GCF_028330895.1 Kamptonema animale CS-326
ATATTGCACTATTGTCAATCAAGGGGTAAATCATGGGGTGGGGGCGGGTTTTTTAGCTTTTGCTATGCGGTTTAAGGTTTTTGGTGAACCCGCCCCTACAGGCTTTTAACAATGGTGCAAGATGTCAATTAAAACCGACTGAAAAAGTATTTAGTCCTCTTAAGAGGACTTTAGCTATGAGACAGGGGTTTCAACCCCTGGCGGTGAGTGTAATTGCTGCAAGATGTAAAGTAAAACCCAACTTACAAAATACATTCACTCCCTATAATAACTCAACGAGCCACAACATCATAATCCTCTTTATGCAAATCCACCTCCACAATATAAGGCTCAACTGGACGCTTAAACAATCTCATTTCTCCCGACTCTTCTTTTTTCAAGTTAACATGGCAAAACCACTCTTCATTATTCTTGTCAGGGTAATCTAATCGATAATGATAAAGTCCCCAACGAGTCTCGCGGCGATACAAAGAAGCCCTCGCGGCCATCTCCGCACAATCGCGAATAAAGTGAACTTCCATGCAGCGCATTAACTCATGGGGGTCGCGAGCGCCCATTTCCTCTAAGGTGTCGTGATAGCGGACAAAATTATTCAGCCCAATTTCCAGTTTATTCCCTACTTTTGGTGGCTGTAAATAATCATTTACCAAGCGCCGCAACTTATATTCTATTTGCGTGTGAGGGATTCCATTTGGCAGATTTAAAGGTGCATAAATTCGCGCTTTCTCTGCTTCCAAAAATTCCGCATCCGGCTCGATATAATCTAAATCTTGAATGTAATCAATGGCATTAATTCCTGCTATTCTACCGAACACAAACGCCCCAATCATATAATTATGAGGAACGCTGGCCATATCTCCCGCTGCGTAAAGTCCCGCTACAGTTGTTTCTGCTTTTTCATTCACCCATACACCAGAGGCACTGTGGCCGCTGCACAGCCCTATTTCGGAAATGTGCATCTCCACGCCGTGAGAGCGATAATTTTCCCCTCTCCCTTCATGAAATCTGCCTCGACTCGGCCGCTCATTCGACCAAAGAATTGACTCGATTTCAGCGATTGTATCCTCATCGAGATGAGTCATTTTTAATTGAATCGGGCCTTTGCCAGAGTTTAACTCCTTCCAGATTTCCAGCATCATTTGACCGCTCCAATAATCGCAACTAATGAAGCGATGACCTTCGGCATTAGCAGTATGAGCACCAAAGGGGCCGGCAACATAAGCGCAAGCAGGGCCGTTATAATCTTTAATTAACGGGTTGACTTGAAAGCACTCAATGTTACTCAGTTCTGCTCCTGCGTGGTAAGCCATTGAATAGCCATCTCCGGCATTAGTCGGATTTTCATAAGTGCCATAAAGATAGCCAGAATCGGGTAGTCCTAAACGGCCGCAAGCACCTGTAGAAAGAATGACAGCTTTGGCTTGAATTACTACAAAATCGCCATTTCGCACGTCAAAGCCAACTGCACCAGTAGCGCGTCCTTTTTGTACTAAAACGCGGGTTGCCATGACTCGATTGGTAACTTTAACTTTGTGGCGTTTTACCTGTCGGGTTAAAATTTGTTTTAGGTCTTTACCTTCGGGCATTGGTAACACATATTTGCCGACGCGGTGAACTTGTTTTAAGTCGTAGTTCCCCTGAGCATCTTTCTGAAATTTCACGCCCCAACTTTCTAACTCTTGGATGACTTCATAGCCTAATTTTCCGGTTTGATAAACGGCTTTTTGGTTGAGGATACCGTCATTAGCAAGGGTAATTTCGCGGACGTACTGTTCGGGTGTAGAATGGCCGGGAATAACAGCAGTATTTACGCCATCCATGCCCATTGCGATCGCACCACTTCTGCGAATATTTGCCTTTTCTAAAATTAGCACTTCGCTATCAGGATTGGCCTGTTTAGCTTTGATGCCGGCCATAGTGCCAGCCGTACCACCACCAATTACCAGCACATCCGTTTTGATCACTTGAGTATTCACGTCGATCTCCCCTTGCTAATGACTCTACTTACTATCTTTCAACACGATTTCTTTAACCTGAACTGGCTTAGGAATAAGCTCCAATTTATGGAAAGTATCAGCAATTTGTTGCTGTCCGGCTATCTCTTCATCAGTCAGGGGAGAAACGCCATACTTACGTCGCTTTTCTGACACTTCTAAGACAGAAGCTTCTATCCCTAATTGCGCTTCCAAAAATTTAGCAACTTCTACTGGATTGCCCGCCGCCCATCCATCTACCTTTTTTACCTCATCTAAAATGAGTTTCAAAATCTCAGGATGTTCGTCAACAAAAGCCTTACGAGCGAGATAGAAACCTCGATTAGCAGCAATACCTGTGGCATCTTTGAGCAGTCGTGCGCCTGCGGTTTTTTCTGCTGCTGCTAAATACGGGTCCCAAATTGCCCAAGCATCTACATTTCCACCTTCAAAAGCGGCCCGTGCATCTGCGGGTTTGAGAAAAACAGGAGTGATGTCACTATATTTAAGTCCAGCCGATTCTAAGGCTTTAACTAGGAAGTAATTAGTGTTAGATCCTTTGGCAAAAGCAACTTTTTTACCTTTCAGATCGGCAATACTTTGTATGGGCGAATCCTTGGGAACCACAATCCCTTCAGACTGAGGATTGGATGTTTCGTAAGCAACATAAACTAATGGTGTTCCGGCAGCTTGGGCAAAGACTGGCGGCGCTTCTCCTGTGTAGCCGAAGTCAATACTACCTGCATTCATTCCTTCTAATAATGGTGGCCCAGCCGGAAATTCTACAAATTTTACAGAAGATTTGGAGGCTGCTAAGGCTTTTTCTAAGTCGCCTTTGGTTTTAAGGGCGTTGAGGACGGTAGCCGATTTTTGGAAGCCGATGTTAACAGTAACGCTTTTTGTAGGTGCAGGAGTGTTAGTTGCAGTGGTTAGTTGAGCGGCCGAGTTTTGTGCGGTATTGCTGGTAGAGCAAGCCGCTACTCCCAGAGTCAAGCCGAGTCCGGTTGCAAACAGCAGGGAAAGACTGCGACCTCTCGGAGAAAGGAAGTTTTGGCGGTAGTAAGTCAAAATGCCTAAAGGCTTGGTTTCTGAGAACTTAATCCACATAAATATCAATAAGGAAGGGATTGAGAGTAACTTTCTTGGCAGTATACCACGATATCTCGATAAATTTACCGGAGTTAATAGTTGTTCGCTTTCGGAGGTTAAGATTTTGGGTGCGATCGCTCATGGTTACAGCACTTCAGTCCATCAGGGAGCCTCCCGATTTTGTAGGGTGCGTCAGATGCAGCGATTGAACGAGTCGTTAGGGTTCGATTGTAGTAGAGCACCCTACTAATTGTGCAGTTGCGTAAGTCCTGTACAAATTCAGGATGCTCTCACTCCATCAACTAAGTTTCTGGATAAAAATTGAAGATAAAACATCCTTTTTGAAGGATGATTGCTATGTATAAAAGCTGGGATTGGGGAGTCGATCGTTAAGTACCCAGTTACCGAGATCCTGAATTTTATAGTCAACAGAATCATGTAGCGTAAACGTTCTCAGATTACGCCAGTAGCGATCGAAACCATATTTACTGGTGGTAGCACGCGCCCCCATCACTTCAAAAATACGACTGGTCACATCTAAACCTATTTTGGTAGCAGCAACCTTTGCCGTTGCGATCGCGATCGCGCATTTTCCACGTTCTTCTGTTGTTAAATCCGTCCCTTGTTCCCAAGCTGCTTGCAGAATGGCGGCGGCTCGATCGGTCAAACTGCTAACTGCTTGCAGATCGACCCACATCTCTCCGTAGTGCTTGAGAATGTAGGGATCTTCCGTCACACTAGGAGCAGTAGAAGTTAACCAAGGTCGTCCTTGGGTGCGGGTATAGTCTTTAGCAGCAGCAAATGCTCCTTCGGCAATACCCAGATAAATATGGGCAAGATTGATTTGTGTCAAACAAGCTCGTAAAGTACGGAAAGGAAGATCGGCACGAGTGCGATCGCCAAAGACTTCCGACTCATAAACGCGCACTTGGTCGAAACTAATACTACCGCTATCAGTTTGACGTTGCCCAATGTTATCCCAATCGTCATGGATTTTTACACCCTCTCTTCGAGTGGGAATTACAATAATTGTGAGTTCGGAGGTATCTTGACGAACCGCAGTGATGGGTAAGATATCTGAATCTTTAGAGCCAGAACAAAAGCTTTTTATCCCGTTCAGTAAAAAGCCTGTACCATCAGGGGTTAAAGTGGCACGGCGATCGAGAGGATTGAGAGCATTGCACCAGAACCAATTGTTTGTCATTGTATCTTTGTAGAACTGTGCTTTGTGTTCCTCCGTGCCAAAAAGATGTGGGATAACCACCCCTAAATGGTGATAGGAGTAAACATGAGCTAGAGAACTATCAGTCTTTGCCAACTCGCGGGAAATTTGGAGTGCAGTAATCCACGTTTCGCCAATACCGCCATATTCTTTAGGGATAATCAAACCGAGCAAACCGCTAGAGCGAATGCGATCGCGTTCATACTTTGGCGTACCGCCAAGACGATCTCGTTCGATGGCAGTAGCAGCAAATTCTTGAGCAAGCGATTTCGCGATCGCTACATAATCTTGCTTGCTGTCTTGCGGTGTTGTGTTTTTCGAGTCTACAAGGGATATTTTCATATTGATGATACAAAATCGAGCAAAATAATGAGGTACAAATGATTTAGGATGCGGATAAGCTGTTTAGCTTCTTGCTTGGCAACTTCGAGCATTTCTGTATCGGGATCGATGCCCAAAACAGATTGAAATCGATCGTGTAAGGCGATCGCTACCAAGCCAATGCCACAGCCGAGATCGAGAAGTTTTCCTTGCCCATCTAATTGAAATTTCTGTGAGATTAAATCGTAAAGAGCCTTTGGGTAGCGCGGTCGATATTGCAAGTAATAAGAAATCGCTCCTTGAAAGAGCGTAGGATCGTAGTTTGGGAGTAATTTAGTAGTCATGATTTAATTCAAGTTGGGGGATTTAAACCTCTAAAGGAACAGTTTGCGTATTCGATAAATCCAAGGTACTCAATAATTTTTCTTTCCAATATTGCAAATCGCGATCGGTACGCCTGCGGGGACGGGGAAGATCGATATTTAGCTCAAGATGGATACGTCCAGGGTTGCCACGCATGACGATCGCGCGATCGCTTAAAATCAGTGCTTCTTCAACATCATGGGTGACAAGAATCATCGTCTGGCGATCGGATTGCCAAATTTCTAACAGACGATCCTGTAATTGCATTCTAGTAAAGGAATCCAGAGCGTTAAAGGGTTCGTCTAGCAATAAAATAGAAGGATTAGTAACAAGGGCACGCGCGATCGCCACCCGTTGAGCCATTCCTCCTGATAGTTGGCGCGGCAGCAAACGAGCAAAATCTTGTAATCCCACCTTAACTAGAGCATCACTTGCCCGTGCCTTGCGTTCATCCTTCGGTAAATGATGCAAACCAAACTGCACATTTTCCCAGACGGTTAACCAAGGCATCAGCCGAGGTTCTTGAAATATTACACCAATTTCTGGATGAGGTTTTTCAATGCGAATATCATCAATTTGTACATCTCCATAAGTTGGCAAATCTAATCCAGCAACAATCCGTAAAAGTGTACTTTTACCGCAGCCACTCGTACCGATCAAACTCACAATCTCGCTACGATTAACAGTTAAATCAATAGAGTCTAGCCCTACAAAACCATTTTTAAATCGCTTATGTAGCCCTTCGATGAGTAGCATCTGTTATTCCTCCTTGGCGCTTTGAATAAATGGTTTCAATAAATGCTGGAAACTAATGCTGAGAAGCGTAAACATCCTGCCAATGGAGTAGCCAATGCGATGCAAAGCTAATCGCTGAGTCGGTCACTTTTCCACAAATTGCAAACAGGAGAATGCTAGCGAGGGTGATCGCCGGTCGTCCCGTTGTTTGCCCATCAATTAATAAGAAGCCTAAACCCTGACTGGCTCCCATTAATTCAGCAGCCACCACAAACATCCAGCCTAAACCCAAACCACTTCGCAAACCGACAATGTAGGCAGGCAATGTCGCGGGTAAGAACACACGACTGATAAGCTGCCAATCATTAAGTCTATAGATTTTGCCAACTTCAACCAATTTGCGATCGACATTGTGAATGCCGCTCATCAGATTTAAGTAAACTGGGAAGAAGACTCCAACGGCGATCAAAGCTATTTTAGAAGGCTCATGTATTCCCATCCACAGGATGAATAGGGGCACCCATGCGAGGGAAGGAATATTACGAAGTGACTGCAAAAGCGGGTCGAGTAAATCGTGAATTAGGCCAGAATAGCCTGTTAATCCTCCTAGAATAGTGGCAAAAAATGTACCAATTAGGAAGCCAACAAAGACTCGATAGAGTGTAATGCCGATGTGTTGCCATAGTTCTCCTGCTGCACCGAGTTCCCAAACTGTTGTGAGAATAGTTGAGGGAGCAGGTAACAAGTTAGGAGCAACCAAGCCAAACCTAGAAATACTTTCCCAGAATATTAAGAGAAAGACTGGCAAGAGCAAGCCTTTTGCTTTGCCGAGACGATTGAGGAATTGCCAAATATTACCTGTTTGTGAGGTTGGTATTGCGATCGCAAGTCTTTGTTCCATAACTTATTGCTAATTGCTAATGGCTAATTGCTAATTGCTAATTGCTGCGAGTGAGTAAGTAGGGTGCGTCAGAAGCGAACACTTACGCTTAAACGGGAAACACTTCGGACTGACGCACCCTACAATCTGTTTTAAATGTTCAACAGCGTACCTCACTTGTTTAAGAATCGCTATATATCCAAAGCCGATATTTTTTACTTAGGATTTGGCAATCTTTGCCACATATTGCGGATCGATTAAATCGTTAACAACTGTAATCACGTCAACGGAATTCGGGATCACGCCGCTTTTTTTCAAGACATCTCCAGCAGCACTAATAACGGCTTTTTGTTCGTCACCAATCGATGAGTTTGAGAGATCGGTTCGCTCCTCTAATTGTTTAGTTGCTACCGCTTCTGTCAGCTTCGATGCTTTAATTACCACTTGTTTGAGTTCGCTAGGATTCGCGATCGCCCATTTCCGTGCCTTCTCATAGGCGGTTAATACTTGATTAACTTGTTCAGGATATTCTTTGGCAAACGCCTCGCGGACATTCAAAAAGCCTTGGCTAATTAGTTTAGTATCGCGGAAGAAAAGTTTTGAGCCTTGTTCTACTTCTGTCTGTGCCATAAACGGATCGAGGCCAGCCCAGGCATCAACATCGCCTTTCTCAAGGGCAGCTTTACCGTCAGCATGGGGTAAAGGCACAATTTCTACATCTTTTGCAGTTAAACCAACTTGATCCAAGGCACGCAATAAGAAAATAAACGGATCTGTTCCCCGCGTCGCTGCAACTTTCTTGCCTTTTAAATCTGTGACTTTTTGAATGGAAGAATTCGCCGTAGTTACTAATGCCGTCCATTCGGGTTTGGAGTAAATGTAAATAGATTTAATGGGATTGCCATTGGCTTTGGCAATCAGTGCGGAAGCACCAGAAGTCGAGCCAAAATCAATGCTGCTGCCATTGAGAAACTCTAATGCTTTGTTACTACCTTGACTGAGAACCCATTCGACTTTGATATTAGCTTTGGCTAAGTCTTCTTCTAGCCAGCCTTTCTCTTTGAGTACGAGACTAACAGGATTGTAGTAGGCATAATCTAAACGTACTACTGTAGGAACTGCCGTAGGAGATGAGCCGGGAGATGCTGCTGTAGTGTTAGTTCCAGGAGAGGAAGAATTACAGGCATTGACTAATAGCGATAGAAATAGCCCAGAAATAAAAAATAGCAGTAACCTACGTCTGGCAATGGCAAACCATTTGCTCATAATTCGTCTCCTCAACTCCTTGGTGAATGTCTCGCTTAATTAGGACTCACGTAATTTATACGATAAATCAATCGGCTTACCGTAGTATCTGATTATCTTACAGCAAGGCGCACTCAAGATCAATAGTTAAATTACCAAGTTAGAATTGTTGAGATCGAATGACCCGAAGCGATTCCTAAATGTACATGGCTAAGTAATCCTCATAGATTTCCGTATTGGTTGATAGCGTCAGTTCGACTTTTTCGCGATCGCCATCGATCGCCTCACTCGTACCATTATTTAGACTCGCTTCGGGGATGAAATCCCCACAGTATTCATTGGCGGGTACGGCTTGGTTGATCTTTTTGGGATAGCTCAAACCCAGATGGCTCATAATCGCGATAAATTGCTCGCGGCTGCGATCGCTAAATCGAGGATTGAGGCGCTTTTCTTCGCCAATTGTGGAAACGGTGCGCCCTTTGTAATCATGGGCGGGATAAACCAGAGTCTCCTCTGGGAGGGTAAACAACCGTTGCGTCACCGTATCGTAAAGAGTTCCCGCATCCCCAGATTGCAAGTCTGTTCGTCCACAACCTCGAATTAGTAAGGCATCTCCCGTTAACAGGTGAGTGTTATTGACTAGATAAGCCAGATGGCTGTGGGTGTGGCCTGGCGTGGCGATCGCTTCAATTCGTACCCCCCCCAAGGCTAAGGTTTCGCGATCGCTCAGGGAGCGATCGGCAGACCTAGCAGTAGCATTTTTGGGCACTAACACCCGACAACCCTTTTGCTGTCTCAGCTTGCCCGCCCCAGTGATATGGTCAGCATGGATGTGGGTTTCCAAACAGTAGCGGAGACTCAATCCCAGGTCATCTAAAACCTGTAAGTCGCGGTCAACTTGCTCTAAAACTGTATCCACCAGCACCGCCTCCTTCGTCTGACTGTCTGCAATCAGATAGGTGTAGGTGCTGGATTCCGGGTCAAAGAATTGGCGAAATAACAGCGTTGACTGGGGAATTACGGGTGCAGGATCGCCGCAATCTTGTTCAATGGAGCGAGAGAGGGAAGTAGAGCGAGAGAAAGACGGAATGGGACGCACCCGCACAGGAAGCGACTGTAATACTGTTGCTGCTAATGCCTGTGTCTGTTCCCGTAGTTCGGGGACGGCGATCGTTTCCCACAAATTGCCTTTGCGCGGCGTGCCCAAGGTGTAGAACAAGCTGGAACGCTTGCCCTGAGCATCTAATACAGTACCATCAGCGGCAGTATCCAATCCCAAGCCGATGTCGTTGGGGCGGATCGACCCTTGGACGCGCAAATTGGCAATTAGAGGTTGGGGCGATCGCTGATAATCTGCTTGTATTCCTGTGCAATTCAGCACGCGGCTAACCTGCAAAAGCAGATTCGTTTTCGTTTGGCGATCGCGAACGGTAACAGCCACCCCGTCAGGTGTCACTTGATAGTTCTGAATCCGTCCGGCGGTAATTGTTAGTTGCCCTGAATCCAGCATCGTCTGGACAATCTCACCAATTTCAGGGGCAATCCGATGGCGATGCACGTCCCAATAAGGCGTAACATGGCGCAAAAACCGTCGCTGCTCGATCCGGGGTAGTTGTTGCCAGAGTTTTTGGGTAATAGGACGCAACACATCAATTACCGATCGCCAGTCGTAGCCCTCGCTTGCCGCCGTTTTCACCTCACTCCGAATCCGTCGTAGCAAGCCCCGAACTGTTTTAGGGGCGGTATCTGGGTTTAAAAAGGCGTGGTAGGGCTTGGTCGATTGATGAGTTAGCGGAAATAAGCCTCGGCGAGACACGGCATAAATTTTGCCTTGATGATTGCGATCGCGCATCGATACTACCATATCCACCATCGTCAGTCCAGTGCCAATCAGCAATACAGGCGCATCCGGCTCTAGCCCCGCTAACGCCTCCGCTGACCAGGCATGGCGCAGATAAAGGGTGCGATCGTCCTCAGAAGATTGGGAACCGGGAAGGGAGGCAGGGGCGTTTCCCAGTGCCAGCACAATTTTATCTGCCACGAAAACGCGGCTGCTTTTCAGGGAGACGATCGCACCTTTGCCGTTGGGTTCCACTGCAACTACTTCATCAATCACCCGCTCTAATCGAACATTACTGGATGCGGTAGCCTCTGCTTCTTCCAGAATCGATTGAATATAAAGCCCATATATCGGCCGGGGAATGAAACTGCTGGCATTTAGGTCGCTAGGCAGGAATGTCGCTAACTCGTTGTGGTTATAGTGCAGCCAACGTAGCAGATGACCGGGATCGTCGGGAAAGGCGCTCATCTTCCCTGCGGAGACATTCAGTAAATGGCTGTTGCTGGTGGTACTGTAGGCAACTCCCTTGCCAATATCGCGATCGCGCTCAATCAGCTTGATTACCAGGGGGCGGTGGGCTGTTTTCAACAGGTGAGTCGCGACTAGAGAACCACTAAAGCCAGCGCCAACGATCGCGATCGTTGTTGGGGTATCAGAAATCAGCATTGTCGGAAGCATATCAGTATCAAATATAAGAGTTCGGCTTGTCAGTATTTTCAGTATTTGCAGTTGTCGCAGTCATTAACTAACCGACAACCCAGATGAGGGTATTTTGGCGATCGCTTCAGAATCTGGTCGTGGGCTGCGATCGCTGCCCTCAAAATCCAAAAGGTATCTCTGGAACATTTCAATAACGGCAAGATTTGCTAAAATACGGTTTACTTATCGATATACCGTAATTTATTGTCACCTGCAATCATAGCTCAACAATTTAGGAAAATTCAAGCATGAGTCAAGTTCTGCAAGAAGTGCTATCTGCTAACCAGGAATATGCTGCCGCCTTTGGTGACAAAGGCAATTTGCCCCTGCCTCCTGGTCGTCGCTTTGCCATTCTGACCTGCATGGATGCTCACCTCGATCCTGCCAAATATGCTGGGCTGGCAGAAGGGGATGCCCATGTCATCCGTAACGCTGGAGGACGGGCGAGCGATGATGCAATTCGATCGCTTGTAATCTCTTATAAGCTATTAGGAACTCGTGAATGGTTTGTGATTCACCATACTGATTGTGGGATGCAACTATTTACCGACAGTATCATCCGGGAATTATTGACAAATAGCCTGGAAACTGCCGTCATCGACGAAAACGGTTGGCGAGATATAGGGCAAGGTTCGGGTTCTACGGAAGGTGAATTCGTCGATTGGTTAACGTTCAAAGATTTAGCAGAAAGCGTATTTGTAGATGTTCAACGAATTCGCAACCATCCTCTTGTACCACCAACTATTCCGATTTATGGCTTTATTTACGATGTGAAAACGGGGCAATTGATTGAAGTTCCCAAAGCAACAGAAGTCGGTCGAGTCAAGGTTATAGCGATCGCGTCAGCGTGAGAAGTTAAGCCGGAAGTGGGAATATTGGGGTGTAACATTTCTTTAGTATCATTTGTTCAACCCTTTTATTCTTGAGTCCTGCTCCATTAAATTGGTAACAATATGCCGCACAATTAAAGGGGCTTCTTGGATATATTTATTAATATTATTCAATTGCTCTTTAAAATCTTCAGAGTCTTTTTCGGGATGACCAGCTATTATTATTGTAAAATAGGCTTGAAATTCAAAATATAAATTTCTTAGGGTGGTAAAATTATCTACATGAACCATGCGACGTAGATCTATTTCATCTTTTTTTTGGATCATCTTTGTTAAAACCTGAATAGATGTTATATAAGAATCGTAAACTTTTTCGCGATACCATTTTTTCTGCTCACTTTCTTGTTGCCGAAGACTTTGCTGTTTCTCTCGCTCCAACTGAAATTTATTATTAATCAGGGTAGTCAATAGGCTACTAACCAGCGTTAGGATACCTGAAATTAAAGCAGCACCAACAATATAAACGCTAGGTGATTGGGAAAGCATACCATTCCAGCTTTTAAAAGAGAACTCATCAACGCTAGCGTTTTGCTGAGAAAGTCAACAACTGTAAATCGGTGCGGATCTCCGAACCCAAAGGCTGTGTAAAGCTTATTCCCTGGCAAAAATTCCTGATGGTCAGGCAAAAGTTAACGGCATCATCGCGGATTTGGGCAGGCGTTCATACCCGTACCGCTGACAACCAGGGATATGTGTTGGGTAAACAAGTCGGTGACTACGTTTTTCAGAATGCCTTGCCACCTCTTAAGAGTTAGTCGATCAGGCTAGTCGAGATTCACGGAGTCACCAGTTAGCGCGAGGAGCTACATAGCACGCCTAAATGAATTGTGTAATTATTGTAGGGGCAAACCCCCGCGATCACCCCCTATCTTCAGCAGTAGGGGCTAACCCCGACAATTTTTGTAGAATGAGGCTCAATTAACTCACCAAAAAATTCTCTCCTTTCGGATTGTAATAGTTAGTTAAGAATGACTTAAGTTGTTTTTCCTGAAATCCTTTAGCTAATCTACATACTTCCTCAGCAAAGGGTATCCATTGCTCATCTAACTTTTTTAATTCTTCTGCTTTTTGGATCACCGCTTTCACATTACCTTTTTTTGCTAAATCGTACAAATCTTCTATCAATGCTGCTGGGGGAATCACCAAAGATTCAACAGCAGATATTTTAGGAGTTGATTCAGAAGGAGATTGAGAAGTCTTTGGCTCTGCATAAACCCAAGATAAACCTAACTTTTTCTGCAATAATTCAAATAATTCTGAGACTTGTACAGGTTTAGGTAAAAAAGCATTTGCACCTGCATCTAAACTTTTATATTGGTCTGTCTCAAAAACACTCGCGGAAGAAACGATTACAATTGTATCTTTTAATGTTTCTGAATTTCGTAAGCGACGCAGCAATTCAAACCCATCCATCACAGGCATAACTAAATCAGTAATAATCAGATCGGGCATTAATTCAGTGGCTTTTGCTAATCCTTCAGCACCATTAGCAGCTTCAAATACCTCAAAACCGATGGGAGTCAGTAAATTTACAATCACTGAACAATTTTCCCAGCGGTCATCTATAACTAATATTTTACGTTTATTGCCTGTAAATCCTACAACTATCCCTTTTAAATTCCAAGTAGGTTTTAATGTAAATTCATTAGCACAAGGTAAATCTAAATCAAACCAAAATTGACTACCTTTTTCTAGTTGGCTAGTCACGCAAATCTTACTACCCATGACTTCCACAATCTTTGAACTAATTGCTAAACCCAATCCTGTACCTTCTGCCATTCGTTTAGTATCGCCAACTTGTTCAAAAGGAATGAAGATTTTTTGCCTTTGTTCTTGGCTCATTCCCACACCAGTATCTTCTATTTGAAAACGAATTTTGTTAATAGCATTGAGACTGCTTGCTTCTTGCTCAATGGTAGATGATTCAATTACGCCAACTTTGAAAGTAACGCCGCCTCTATCCGTAAACTTAACAGCATTACCCAAGAGATTAATCAAAACTTGCCGTAAGCGTTTCTCATCAGCTTGTACGCTGATCGGGAGTGCGGGGTCGAATTGGCTAATGAAAGGAATTCCTTTTTGTTCGGCTTTGATGCGGACAATTTCACTGACAGCTTGAAGGAATGCTAGAAAATGGAATTCATTAGGAGCTAGTTCCATTTTCCTTGCTTCGATCTTAGAGAGGTCTAAAATATCATTAATCAGGGTAAGTAAATGAGAACCGCACTGCTGAATAATCTCTACGCCTTTTAGTTCATTTTCTTGAATATTTTTTGAGCGAATTAGGATTTGAGCATAGCCCAAAATACCATTAAGAGGAGTTCTGAGTTCATGGCTCATATTAGCTAAAAATTCACTTTTGGCACTGTTGGCGACTTCCGCAGCAAGTTTGGCTTCTTCTGCTTCTTCCTTGGCTTCCTTTAATTGAATTTCAGTTTGTTTTCGCTTGCAGATTTCGTCATAAATTAACCTAAAAACCCAAGTAAAAATTAGTAAATTGAAGACAGAACCGCCTACAAAAGCAATTATAGACCGCTGTAAACTACTACCAGCTTCCTGCTGTCGCTCGAATAATACTGCCCTTTCTTGTGCGTCAATGTTTTTCACTGCTACACGAATTCGATTGCTTAGCTTCTGGGCATCCTGATTGCGCTTAATTTCCAACAGAGCTGCATCTAATCCCTGGCTACGCCGCAGTTTAATTGTATCATTTATTTGCTCTAAACGATTTTCTACTAAAGGCTGAAGGTCATCTAGTTGGCGATTTATTGCGGGTTCATTCGCTAGAAATTGCCGTAGCAATTCAAAGCATTGGTCAAGATTGAGTTCGGCACTGGTGTAATAATCAATATAGCTATTTTCGCCAGTTAATATATAGCCCCGCTGTCCATTTTCAGCATCTCTAAGGTTATTTAAAATCTGGCCGAGTCGATCTATGGTTTCTACTTTTTTCTGTACGCTTCGATTAGCTTCTAAGGTACGCATAACGCTCAAAAATGCTAGTCCACTAACTGATATTGATAACAGCGTAGCAATACCTAGTCCTGTCGCTACTCGGAGCAAAAATTGGGGATTTAGTTTGAGGCGAAGTTTCATTAAATAGTCTCCAGCTCAAGACTTAGACGAAGGTGAGATAGCAGTAAAACCATATTTCTCAAATATTGACATTGCTTTGCTACTTGTGAGAAAGTCAATGAATGCTTTTGCTTCTACAGGGTTCTGGCTATTCTTAACGACAGCCAGTCTTGCAAAAATTGGTTTGTGGGAATCAGTAGGAGCGATCGCGGCGGTTTTGAGTTTGTTAGATGACTTAGCTTCGGGTAGAAAAGTAATACCTACATCTGCTTGTTTGCTTTCCACTGCTTTGGTGATTTCCCGGCTTTCAACATTCGCCCATACAGCTTTAGATTGAACCTGCTGAAAAATCCCTAGATTAGTCAAAATCTCTTTGGTGTGTTGACCAACTCCCAGCCTTTGTGTCCCCATCGCGATTGTTTTAATGCGATCGCTAGTTAAGTCCTTAAAGCCCGCGATCGCCAGCGAAGAATCAGCCGGAACAATTAAGACCATTTGTGTAGAGACTAAATTTTTTATGGTTTCCTCTAACAATAGCCCTTTTTTTTGCAAATCATCTATTACTAGGTTAGAGGTAACTAGAAAGATGTCAAATGACTCTCCCTGTTCAATACGATCTTTCAGTGCAGTTGCTCCAGAAAAGGTATAGTTAATAGTAACATTAAACTTTTCTTGCCGATATTGTCTTTCAAGTTCAATCAATACATCTCTATACGGTGGAGTTGAAGCAAAGTTGAGGGAAACTGCCTTCGCGGGCATGGGATTGGTGCAACTTCCTAGCCAGAAGCAAAAGGCAACTACACAGCTAAATAAGATTAAGAAGCGAGAGGTCTTTATCATTGCTATTATCTATTATCTACTCAAGTTTAATAGTTTTTCCTGGGAGCTTGTGTGATCTATAACACATCCGTAAAATAGATCCTGTTTATTAGAAACCCCACCGATTGCGACCCTAATTTTTAGTAATGTACACCGCTTTCTCGGCTTGTCCTACGAGCATTTCTGGAAAGGCTTCTGCACATGGACAATTAGTCCTACTAGAAATGCCTAAGCTAACAGTAACAATATCGATTAGTTGTGAAATATTACCAATTATTACTGGTTTAAATGGGGTTGATTTGTTAGTAGTCTAACATAACCAAATTTGGTATTAACTCCCAAGAAGGTTGCCATAACTGTAACTGTTAAAAAATAAATCCATATCTCACTTAAGCCTTAACTTATCTTAAGTGAGATATAGATTGATTTTATTTATATAACGGAGAGGGAGGGATTCGAACCCTCGTTAAGTTGCCCTAAACAGCATTTCCAGTGCTGCGCCTTCAACCACTCGGCCACCTCTCCAAGGCAGAAATCACAATTTCAGCCACAAGAAAACTATAGTAGCAGAACAAACATCTATCTGGCAAGATACTTTGGCATAAATTTGCTGTTTAATGTGGGTAGGGTAGTGCTTCAGTCAAATTTATGCCCTCACCGACAGACTCATAAAACAGTCTAAACCCAATCATACTAACACTTTTGTCCGCATCCACCTCGAAAAAATCTCAACCTTAAAATCTCTATGGCACGTTCTTACAGCATTAAGATTTATAACAGACAGACAGGCGATCGCCGCACCGTCCAAGTCCCAGAAGACCGCTACATCCTCCACAGCGCCGAAAACCAAGGAGTCGATCTCCCATTCTCCTGCCGCAACGGAGCCTGCACCACCTGCGCCGTGCGCCTCCTAGTCGGCGAAGTCCATCAGCCAGAAGCAATGGGTCTATCAGTTGAACTGCAAAAACAGGGTTATGCTCTATTGTGCGTCAGCTACCCCTGCTGTGACATAGAAGTAGAAACCCAAGACGAAGATGAAGTCTACGAACTCCAATTCGGCCAATACTTCGGCAAAGGCAAAATCAAAGTAGGATTGCCGCTAGATGAAGATTAAAGCAGTATGGGCATAGTAGTAAAAAATCTTGACCAGACAGAGCCGATCGCCTGGAGAGTAACGCAGATAATTATTTATGGGTTATTCGCGATCGCCCTTTGCCTACTTTTAGCTAGCTGCGAAGAACCCTCAGAAACAGAAATCACCCAAGGCTCAATTGTCAAAGTACAGCGAGTAGTCAACGGACAAACCATCGAAATCGCAGGCTTTGCCGACCAAACCCCCATACTAGAGCAAGTCCGGCTCATCGGTATAGAAGCCCCCGACTTAAAGCAGCAGCCTTGGGGCTCGGATGCCAGACAAAAACTAGAACAACTGATCGGCGGACAAGAGATATTATTAGAATCCGATGCCCAAGCTCAAGATCGATACGATCGCAAACTAGCTTATCTCTGGCGAGGAAAAGACCTCCTCAACGAACAGCTAGTCAAAGAAGGATATGCTTTAGTAGTAGCGCGATCGCCCAACACCAAACACAAACAGCGCCTAGCAAACGCCCAGGAATGGGCTAGACTCATGGGGCGCGGCATTTGGAACCCAGAACAACCCATGCGCCAAACCCCCGCAGAATTTAGAAATCAGAATCGGAAATAGGGG
>NZ_JAQMUA010000062.1:0-6546 GCF_028330895.1 Kamptonema animale CS-326
AAGGCGGCGTTACGGATATATGTCCTAATGGTCTTGGCGACTGTTATATATTCTTATTGGCAGAAACTCCCGCAAACCAAAAATCCGATTCCCCAGGCCAGCCGGAACCACCGCGCCCAAGTCTGAATAATTTAAACTAAAATCTACAATCGTCTAGATTGAGGATAGTTGGCGGTAATCAAAAAATTTCAAATTAAGCAAAGCGCCCAATAATCTAAAATCTAAAATCTAAAATCTAAAATCTTCATGTTGAACAAACTACTGGTTAGAAATCGCTGGAAATCCATCATCCAGCCTTGGCAGGAAGTAGACCTATCACTATTCGCTGCCTGTATCGGTCTCACCGTGTTTGGGGGGATAATGATTCACAGCGTCGAATTAAACCAAGGGCGCATTGACTGGTGGCGGCACTGGGCCACTGGCGGCGTAGGTTTGGTACTGGCAATTTTAATCGCCCGCTGCCGCTACGAGATGCTGATTCAGTGGAAATGGATTATCTATGTATTCATTAATTTTTCACTAATCGCAGTGCGCGCGATCGGTATTACAGCTTTGGGGGCCCAGAGGTGGATCAACATTGGTGGCTTTCACGTTCAACCCTCAGAATTTGCCAAAGTAGGCGTGATTATCACCTTAGCAGCCCTTCTGCAAGCGCGACCTTCCCCATCCCTTGGGGATATGTTGAAGATGCTAGCAGTAGTTTCTGTACCTTGGGCGTTGGTGTTGTCGGAACCTAATTTAGGAACTTCGCTGGTATTTGGTGCGATCGCAATGGGAATGCTTTATTGGGGTAATGTGAATCCCGGCTGGCTAATCTTGCTAATATCTCCAATTATCTCCGCCCTCCTCAACAACGTATTTTTACCCACCTGGTTATTTTGGGTAGTAGGCATGGGTTTGATCGCTTGGCGGACATTACCCTGGCCTTGGTTAACAGCCCCTACTGCTGTAGCGATCAATGTGATTTCTGGTCAGGTCGGACACTTCTATTGGAATCTGTTAAAAGACTATCAAAAAACTAGACTGACAGGATTTTTAGACCCAGAGAAAGATCCTTTGGGCAGCGGATATCACCTCATCCAATCTCGTATTGCTATTGGTTCCGGGGGAGTTCACGGGCGGGGACTGTTTCAGGGAACTCAAACTCAACTTAACTTTATCCCCGAACAACATACAGACTTCATTTTCTCAGCTATTGGTGAAGAACTCGGCTTTATTGGGTGTATTTTAGTCTTAGGACTTTTCTGGTTTATTTGCTTGCGTTTGGTGATTATCGCTCAAACAGCTAAAGATAACTTCGGTTCTTTGTTAGCGATTGGAATGCTAGCAATGTTGGTTTTTCAGGTGTTCGTAAATATTGGTATGAACATCGGTTTAGCTCCTGTTACGGGGATTCCGCTACCTTTCCTCAGTTATGGAAATGCAGCATTACTGAGCAATTTTATTGCTCTGGGACTGGTGGAGTCTGTGGCAAATCATCGGCAGAGGTTGAAGTTTTAATAATTGGTAATTGGTAATAGCTAATAGCTAATAGCTAATAGCTAATAGCTAATGGCTAATGGCTAATGGCTAATTTACGCACCCCACCAAAGAAACCGGGTTTTTTGACGAAAATACTTCGTTTTCACCCACAGAATATCTCAAAAACCCGGTTTCTGGGACTCCCTGCGTAAGTCTTATAATTTCTACCTTCCCCATCTTCCCCATCTTCCCCATCCTTCTACTTACCTGGTTGTCCAGTTATGCCCCGTGTTTAGTTGAGAGTTCTCTAACCTTTCTTGATAAACTTGTTTGAGTTTAGGCATCGACTTTTCTAGAGAGCCGTTACCGAAACGCCGCAAAGACGGCCACACAGGAGCAACTTTGCTCGCGGCTATTTCAAATCTCCCCGCTTTGACATCCTGTAAAGCACCTTTTTCGCGAATTAATTCTAAAGCCACGCGGTTTTGATTAGCGGGAGTGAAATCCCTAATGCCAAGTTTTTTGGCAAAGCGATCCCATGTTGGGCTGAGAAATTGATACCGGCCCGCAGCGTCTGAACACAGCTTTTTTCCGTACCTACGGCTGCATTTCACTTGTCTGGGATGGTCGCGAAAACTAGAAAATTGAGCACCTGTATACTGAGTTCGGTAGCCATTGGGACTGTCTGTGCCTTCAGCTACAGCTATCGTGTGGAGAAAAGCTTTAGTGCGGGCTAGATAAAGGGGAGATACTGTTTTTCCTGATGAATTGACGCTTAAAACCTCTTCTTTGCGATCGGAGGGATGAACTGAGCTTAGTTGTTCTCCCTCTTTTTTGGTAAGAGGACTTGCTGTAAGAGCAACTTCACCGAAGAGTCGCACCGTCATCAAACCCAAGGTGAAGAATAAGCCAACGCACAAACTCCACGAACATCCGAAGCCAACAGGTGAGTCTAGAAATTTTACCAAATGCGATCGCATCTTCTGGCTATAAGTTGAACTCGCTTGCCAGGGCAATGTGGGCAACATCCCCATTTTGCTGCCATAAGTGAGGAGGGACTTCACTGCGGATAGCTTCTGCTTGCAGCTTTGGGATGCAAGTTTCTGGTGTTTGAGGCAAATCGCGAAGGCTCTAATATCCCCCGGAGTGACTTGTGCCAAAGGTTTTCCTGCAAACAGTCGAAATTCGTTAGCCGCCAGCCAGCAAGAGCGCTGAAGAGGGGGAGCTTTTCGTTGCACCCACAGGTGAATTAATTCTATGTCAGAAACCTGATACCGTTGGCTTTTTAGATGTTGTGCGTACATCACAGCTCTCCTCACAAGCAATTAAAAATTAAACAATGGATGAACCCCTAAACGATGCAAGCATTTTACTGACTTGAGTCTGAGTTGGATTCTTTAGGCATTTAGGCGCTAGGGGATCGTTTTTGGTTGAGCGATCGTAGTGGGACTTGGAGAGGGGATAGATACATAGGGGGAGAAAGGTAGAGGGGGGAAAATACCTCATCGTTAATCCTCATACTAAGCGGTCACTCCGTCAAGCTTTTGTCCTGATTAGATATCTACGTAGAAACCGGGTTTCTTAGAAAAATTGAAGACTCTCAACTAGATAGCTATGAAGAAACCCGGTTTCTGACCTTGACGCGAGTTTCTTAGAAAAATTGAAGATTATCAACTAGATAGCTACGAAGAAACCCACTTCCTGACCTCGACTTGCGTAAGTCCCGATCGAGTAACAAGGGATTAACTGACCAGGTAAAGAATATTTAAACTACTTTGCCTACTGGGGAAATTTCCGATAGTGCCGAGCTTACTGTCGCCAAATTAAATTGAATAAATCAATTATAGTAAATTTATGGCTTCTACTACAACCTGTGCAATTTTTCATGTTATCAAATAACGAGAGCGCTGTCGAATGCCTAGATGTTACTTATCGCCTAAACCGACGCTGTTTGGTAGATAAAATCAATTTTAAAGTGTTAAAAGGAGAAGTTTTAGTATTGCTAGGACGCAGTGGCAGCGGTAAAACTACTACAATGAAACTGATTAACAATCTGCTGACACCAACCAGTGGGGAAGTGATTGTATTGGGAAAACTGACAACACAGTGGAACCCAATCCAACTACGGCGACGAATAGGGTATGTAATTCAAGAAATTGGCTTATTTCCGCATTTCACGGTTGAGCAAAATATTGGTTTAGTGCCAAAACTAGAAGGTTGGGAACGCGATCGCATTGGCTCTCGCGTCCATCAACTGTTAGAATTAGTTGGGCTAGATTCTCAACTATTTGCCAAACGCTATCCTCATCAATTATCCGGCGGACAACGGCAGCGAGTCGGTGTCGCCAGAGCTCTTGCCGCCGATCCTCCTATACTATTAATGGATGAACCTTTTGGTGCTCTAGACCCCATTACTCGCTTAGAATTGCAGCGGGAATTTCGGCAATTACAACAGCAATTAGGTAAAACCGTAATTTTTGTCACCCATGATATTCAAGAAGCTTTTTTTCTAGCTTCTAGAATTGGCTTGATGCAAGATGGGCGTTTAGTAGAGTTAAATTCACCTGGTGAATTTCTAAATTCCCAAAACGCAGAAGCTCGCGCTTTTATTGAATGTTTGCAATTAGTTTCTAATCCCTGATCGGATTGTTAATTACAATTACCAATTACCAATGAATGAATTCCTAAATCGCTATGGGTCGGAAATGATTCAGCACACAATTGAACACTTAATTTTAGTGTCAATTTCAATTTTTGTCGCCGTCTTAATTGGTATTCCTCTTGGTATCTTAATCACGCGAAAACCTGAATTTAGCCAACCAATCTTAGGTTTTGCAAATGTAATGCAGACTATCCCCAGTTTAGCATTATTTGGCTTGTTAATTCCTGTTCCTGTTGTAGGCGGAATAGGAGCAAGGACGGCAATTATTGCTCTAACTCTCTATTCATTAATGCCGATTATCCGCAATACTTATACTGGGATTATAGGTGTAGATCCAGCTATTCGCGAAGCTGGGCGAGGGATGGGAATGACAGATTGGCAACTTCTATTTCAGGTAGAAATTCCCTTAGCAATGAGTGTAATTTTAGCTGGGATTAGAGTGGCGACAGTGTTTGCAATTGGCTTAGCGACTATTGCTGCTGCTATCGCCGCAGGAGGGTTAGGAGTATTTATTTTTCGCGGTGTGGCAACAGGGAATAATCAGTTACTTTTTGCGGGTGCAATTCCAGCAGCAATGATGGCATTAGCTGCCGATTTTGCTCTGGGTTGGGTGGAATTCTATCTAAATAAAACGCACACGAATAGCTAAATATTTAGGGATTTAAATTAATTAAAATCTCCTTTTATGACGATGAAAAACTTTCCGAACTTGCGATCGCATTACGAATTTCATTAGCTTTTTGAAGGTAATCTCTATCACTTAAAATTGGTAGAGAATTATCAATAGCAATTGGTTCGGCTAAATCAATCCACGAGCGACAGCCGCCGTATTCTTGGCGGTAGAGAATTTCCTGTGGTTCAGCTAACTGATAAGTTCGCAGTAATAAGATGTAAATAGGCTGATTAGATTTCCATTTTAGCCGCTCGCTGACAAATTTCTGATTCCAAATATGATAAGGAAATAAAGCCACAATTGCAGGTTCGTAAGCGAGTAAAAAAGCATCAGTTATGTTGGCCCAACTACCAATTCTAACCGTTTCAGGATGCCAACCTGATTCTACAACTTTCACCTGACTTGCATACTCAGGTTTTAGCAAATCCGGCTGTTGATGTTCAAAAGTAGGATATAGCAAAATCTGCTTGTGAATCAGATTAAAATGTCCACCTTGTTCGCGGATACCGCCTTTTCGCAACAGCATAATTGTTTTGCCATTTTCTAAGGCATTAATAGCAACATTCCATTCTTTCAGAGCGCTAACAGTTGATTCCATAGTATTTTTCCTACAATTTTAAAGTTAGTCGTAATCTGGTCATCTTAAGAATATTTGATAGCGATATTACCGCCAATAACGGGAAAATATTATGTTTTCATCTTAAAATTGTTGCATAATATGTAATGGCAAGGGTAGCAATCAAACTCAGGAGGTCAATATGGAAACCCGACAACTAGGCACATCTGGAATTGCCATCACCCCGATTATTATGGGGACTTGGCAAGCTGGTAAGCGGATGTGGGTAGGAATTGAGGATTCTGAGACAATTAAATCCATACGATCGGCTTTTGAGGCTGGTATTACTACCATTGACACGGCTGAGGTTTACGGTGAAGGACATTCTGAGCAAATTGTAGCGCAAGCCTTGTCGGATGTGCGCGATCGCGCTGTATATGCGACTAAAGTTTTTGCCAACCATTTGAAATACGATCAAGTGATAGAAGCGTGCGATCGCTCCCTCAAAAATCTCAATACTGATTATATCGACCTTTACCAGATCCACTGGCCTTCTGGGAATTGGAATAGTGCAGTAGTTCCCATAGAAGAAACCATGAGCGCTCTCAACAAATTAAAAGAACAAGGTAAAATTAGAGCGATCGGTGTTTCTAATTTTGACAGAACTCAAATAGAAGAAGCTGCGAAGTATGGACGCATTGATAGTTTACAGCCTCCTTATTCTCTATTTTGGCGGTGGGTTGAAAAAGAAACAATGCCCTACTGTGTGGAAAATAATATCACCATAATGGCTTATTCTTCTCTAGCTCAGGGGATATTGACAGGTAAATTTGGACCAGATCACAAATTTGAAGAAGGCGATCATCGAGCTAAAAGTAAGCTGTTTAAGAAAGAAAATTATGACCGGGTACAATCAGCTTTAAAGCAACTCCGCCCAATTGCTGAAAGACATCAAGTAAGTTTAGGGAATTTAGCTTTAGCCTGGTTAATTGCCCAACCTCAAACTAATGCAATTGTTGGGGCTCGTAATGTTGAACAATCAGTAGAAAATGCCAAAGCTGCTGAGATTAAATTGAGTGTAGAAGAACTCAAAGAAATTGACACAATTGGTCGAACCGTCACCGATCGTTTGGATGAAAACCCTGTAATGTGGGAATTTTAATCGTAACGCCGCCCTCTGGGCGGTCTAAATAC
>NZ_JAQMUA010000063.1:0-14111 GCF_028330895.1 Kamptonema animale CS-326
CAACCATATTCTTCTATAAGTTACAGGTTTTTTGCGGCGAGCGCCCACCCTACGTTTAATTAGCAATTAGCAATTAGCCATTAGCCATTAGCCATTAGCCATTAGCAAAATCTTCAATCCCAGCCGAAGTCTTTGCCTAGATATTCTGCTAATCTTTGGTTATGAGGTCGAAAATAGTCTTTCAATTGTTGATATAATTCTTCGCTGACGGGGGGGTACTCGCCGCTGTTATGTTTTTCGTAGTTTTCTAGTTGGTGAGGAGGTAAGTTTAAAAAATCTAAGGTGGTGTTGAAAGTAGCGGCGGGATCTGTATATAAGTCTTCGCTTTTGAGGATTAAAATTTGTTCTTTGGGAAAAAGTTTCATCCACATTAGCAGTTGATTTACGTAGATGCCGCGTGATAAATAGGTGTGGTGTTGGTGATTGTAACTATAGTAGGTTTCACTGGCGGTGAGTTTTTCGATTTCGCCTTGGAGTCGGATGGGTTCGGCTGCGATCGCATCTTCTAGTGATAGAGTTTCGTAGCCAATCTTGACATAGTAGTAATAATGTGATATGGCTCTATCTACTGGATTCCTCAGCAATACTATCAGCTTGACTTGGGGAAATAAATCGTATACTCGTTGGGGAACGTGGGGGTGAAAGATGTAGTAAGGACTGGCTTCTCCTGCGATCTGGTCTTGATTATCGTCTGTGTCGGGAAATTGAGAATAGTACCAGTCTTTACCTTTCTCGAATTTGAAATCAAAAAAATGTACTTCTTTTTCCTGTGCGGGTAAGATTTGGGGATGTTGTATTAGGTAGTTGTACAGGGATGTAGTTCCCCCTTTCTGAACGCCAATGATGATGAAGTGAGGGGGTTTGGGGAGCGGGTTCATAAAGTAAGTTATTGTTTAGCTGCTGATATTTTGCGTATTTTTTATGTAGGTGCAAGATGCCTATCCCACAAGATATATTTTTTTGTTGTGAAGGCTTTATTGCCTGTTAGAGAAACTGCGATCGCAAACACAGGATGGCGGTGATCTATAACTCCCGATTTGCTTGCTGACTTCATAGGATGAGATTAAATTAGAATTATAGTTTTCCAGCAACCTGTTAAAAACTTGGGACTAAAGCTTAAATCTATCGGAAGTAGTAGGTTACAGCTCCTGGGGGTATAACCCTCTGTTACAAAATGTAACGGGGTGATGTCAAAAGTGGGAAAAGTGGGAACTATAGGATTGGGAATTCTACTGCTCAGCAGCCATCTGCAAGACAATCTCTGCCTTAGTTTGGGAAAGCGTCTATGTTTAAGCGCAAATTAGCTAAAGTCATCGTATCACTGTTGAGACGGATTGCGAATGTATCTAGAGCCGGTGCGAAGCGGCTGATGAGAACTATGTTGCGATCGCTAATGGCGATGGGACGACGTGCCAAGTTGCCTGTAGCGGGGTTTGTATTGCCGACTGTGACGATGGTGATGCTGGTAGTAGTATTGTTGACTCTGGCAATTACGCTGCGATCGTTTGACAGGGCACAAAATGCTCGGAATGTGAGGGTGAATCA
Organism: Kamptonema animale CS-326; assembly: GCF_028330895.1. Classification (NCBI taxonomy): domain Bacteria; kingdom Bacillati; phylum Cyanobacteriota; class Cyanophyceae; order Oscillatoriales; family Microcoleaceae; genus Kamptonema; species Kamptonema animale. Next base: position 1,546 of record NZ_JAQMUA010000063.1, read on the forward strand.
ACAGGTATTAGCTGCGGCTACTCCAGCCTTAGAACGAGCGAAAGCGAAAATAGAATATTTATTAAACGAAGACCCCACACGACCAACAGGTACACCATCTGATATATCTATTAAAAGAGCACTGTCAACGCCTACTACTGGAACTGATACTTATACCTTCAACGATGAGATTCGTCTGAGAGTTGGCTACAATCTCGACAGGGCTTCACTACCTACAGCAAGCTGGGATAGCAATGCCGATTTAGTCGAAAATAAAGAAGTAATAAATACGGCTTGGAGATTTCCAGTCGATACAGATAATAACGGTAGATTTGATAGCTATACCATCTACGGTGTCTATTTTCGCAGTCCTCCCCGCGATGGTGATAATACAGGGACAACTGCGGGACAATTTCTTACAGAAAGAAAGCCTTTAGAGACAAGAACTCCACCGATGCCAGGGAGTTTAGGGAGTGCCCAATGTGCAGCGGCCCTCGGCACTAGCGCTAGTTTGGTGGGGGATTCAGGATGGTATCAATCCGATGGGAAACTGAAGAAAAGCTTCTTTGTTTACACTGTGACAGTACCGATTACCGCGCAATCACTGTCAGAAGATACTTCTAGTCTGGCGGGTCAACTTGAAGTCTATACAGGTACTAAAGGTTTTTCGGCTCTGGAGTATCAACAAGACCGGGTGCGATTGCCATTATTAAATAATGCAGTAGTCTATGAAGATGATTTAGAAATATCTCCTGGTGCTGCATTCCGCCTCAATGGAGCTATGCTTACCAATAGCAATTTACTTGTAACTTCAACAGGTGGTAGCACTGTAGATTTATTTCTGATCAGCGGTCAAAATTCTTGTTACTACAAACAAGAAAATAGCAAAATTATAGTTGCTGGCAATGTAGTTAATGGCTCCTCTTCCGGGGCTCAAACTGGTACGAGTACAGTACACCTATTTCAAGGAGCTGGAACGCCTCCGATAGACTCAGGTGCAGACACAACAATTGATACTACAAATCAATCTGTCACAGAAGGTGCAATAAGCGTACTTTACAACAATGAAGCTTATGCCAATCGCCTCAGTGTTTTAGTAAATGCACAGATGACGGCAAATCCTGATACTGCGGGGCCACCATTGGTACCGAATACTGCTAACGACCCGATCTCAGTGCAAAAAGCAGTGGCAGGGGGCAAAAACCGTGCCGACGCATTACAGACTTACTTTGAAAACTTAACTCGCAAGGTTCCTTTTAGTGAAGTAACAGATGTTACCACTGACACTCCTCCCAGTCCAGTAATAGAAGGAAGTGGTGATGAACTGCGACCAAACCAAATCTGGTCACTACCTACAACTGTTAATGCTGACGCGACCGTTGCAGATGCCACCGGGCCGACAAATCTAAACATCCAGGTCAATCAGTTAGTAGCTCAAGATCCCAACCCGATAGGAGGCTCAAAACCCCAAACAGAAGATTTTATGGGCGATCGCGTCATTGTCGGCAACAATTTACCCGCGAAATGGTGGAATGGCGCTAAATTTGTGGGCGGGACAACAACACAGGATGTTGCTGGCGGTACTTGGTCAGATGGCACTACCCAGCGGACTCGCACCAGCCAAAAGCAGATACTTGCGGAGGTAGGTGTAACCAATCGGGGCGACTTCTGGGAAAAAGCAGCGGCCCAACAACCGATAAATCCTTTAAGTGCGATCGGTGGTTTGCGCGTGATTACTGGTGCAGGGGTTTACGAGCGCCTAAACTCTTTTCTGCCGCCCCCAAGTGCAGGGACATACGACGATCCGGCAACTACGACTGTAACAGAACAGTACCCAGTTGTCTGGCCAGATAGTATGCCGATGTCACCAGTGCTGGGAAGTCAAATAGTTTATGACAATGTGGCTGGCAATTGGGCTACCACTGCACTAGCTGCAACCTCCGCCGCTCTGCCAGCAGCAGCTACCCCTACCATTGACCCTAGTACTCTTAAGTATGCCAAAGGCGACCTGCGGATGCGGGCAACAGCCGTATATCACTACGCTACAGATGCTTACGACCAACCAGATTTCAATTCCAGTGTAGTTGTGAAAGCAACCCAAGCTCCTATTGCTTGCGTTAGCAGTTACTATGACCCCAGTACCGCTTCAACGGCTAGAAACCTCAGCACTCTTACTGATGTCAGTGGGGAAATCGCATCAGGGACACGGGACGATAACATCGGCTCCAACAATGGTATAGTCTTCGGCCCTCCTGTTTACACCATACCAGCGGCCGCAGCAACTCCTACCAATGGCATACTAGGTGGCGCAAGTCCTACGCCACTTGAAAATCAGGCGAATATGGTCTTTCCTGATGGTAGATTCGTCAACGAGCAGTTAAGAACGGCTTTGATGACACCTGAAGCGGAGCGCAACTTGGCAGAACAAGCAGCTATTGATTCTACTGCCTGCGCCTTTGGTATTCTGGGTACGACCGGTTTCACTTTGGGTACAGCCGCAACTATTCCTGATGGTGCGATCAGAGAAGTAGCGCTACTGAATAGCAGAGAAGTTAAGGCGATCGCTGCTGACGATACAAGTACACCAGTTGATGAAACTTTCACCCTCAGCAGCGATCCCGCAGGTGCTGGTGCTGCAAATTTATCTAGCGCTTATAACCTCGCCTTGGAAGAACGGATGCCGCTAGAGATTCGGGTTACTCAAATAGACCTCAATCAACTGCGTAATCAAGATATTCCATTAGCGGGCGGTATTAATGGGCCATCGCCAGAGTATTTGTTGCCAAACAGCGGCATAATCTATGCTAGCCGTGATGATGCAGCGCCGGATCGGAGCGATCGCACAGCCGATACCGCCAACACTACCGTAATTCCCTACGGAATCGACGCAGTTCAAAGTAACATCATCAGCAAGGCTGATTCTCGACTCGACCCAACCCGCCGCCCTCACGGGATTATGTTGACTAATGGTAGATACCTAGCCCGGAATGATGTAGGTAACGATGGTCAAAATGATACAGCCCCATCAAATGTGGCGGATGTAGTGAAAGAGAAGGGGCTGACCTTAGTTTCTAACCTGCCCGTTTACGTGCAAGACAATTTTAACGAACACACTCAAGAAGAGTTTGGAGCAGTAGGTAATTTAACTCAGCCAGCATGGGGCAACTTCTACACCCGTGCTTTACCTCTCAATCCCAACTTTGCTTGTCGGCCAGGAGATCCCAGGCTGCCTACTTGTACTACGGGTGACACTTGGAGAGCAGCAACAGTGTTGGCGGATGCTGTGACAGTCCTTTCTAGGAATTTCCGCCCTGGTTTCCGTGATGAGGGAGACTTTGACCTGAGAAATAATGCGGGTCAGGCGATTGTTGGCTATGACTTAAGTGGAGACGGCACAATCCAAACGACTCCAACATTTAACGAGGCTGACTTTGGCATTGACTTGAATGGAAATGGTAATACCACAGATACCGGCATTATAGAAACACAAGTAACAGCCAAGGCCGCACGGTTGCTTAATGGTTTTTATAACAATAACTTTGTCACCAATGGTCTGAGCAGCGGTGCAACATTCAATGTTAATGGCGGCCCTGTCACATCCGACGATAACGCCTATTCGACCACAACTAATGCTCTCTCCAGTTCTTATTTCAACAACTTCGTCACGCCAGTTCAGCGGCGGGGGGCATTTCCAGAATATGTGATGGAAATGTGCTTCAAGTTACCTGTTTCTGCTTGTGGGCCTGGTGATTGGGTGATAATTGATAATAACAATCTTTTAATCACACCCAATGCCGGAACAACTACCAGCGCTACATCGTATGCAGCATTAACAAATGGTACTTTCCTAGCTACTAATCTTAACTCAGGTACAACAGCCACAAGTCCTGCTCCAGCATACCAACGGTTTCCTCGGCGTGTGGCTTTCCAAAGAAACAACACCTACCAACTCATACCCGATCCTACCAATAACAATCAGGCTATTCCTTTAGGAGTCAATGGTACAAACGTAACCTTACAAACTGGTGGCGCTGTTCCTACCAGCACGCCAGCGAACACTTTGTGGTTTAGGGCAACTACTACTCCTAATGCACCAACGGGAGGTGATGACTATACAAATGCCAATCCGCTGTCTTATCGAACTGCATTGGCAACCAATCTGGTTGTACAGCCACAATTAGTACCCGTTTTGCAAATCCACGTAACACAAAACGGTGATCCCACCACTCCAATTCCAACAAACCAAACAAACATCAATAGTACTTCATGGCTACCACGAGCTCAGGAGACAATATTTAATTTAGTTGTGGGGTCTGGCGACAATCCTGCTCGCGCAGTAGGTAATGACTTTAATGGTGGGATGCAAAACTTGACCCGTTTTCTTGAGAACTGGAGTGGTGGTCTAAATACAAGAATCCTGGGTTCCTTCATTCAATTAAGCCGCAGTGCCTATGCCACTGCACCTTACACTGCTATCTTGAACTCTCCAGTTCCTACTCCGACGAGTATCTTTAGCGGCTACCCCAATTTCTACAGCATTAACAACAACAGCAATCGTACCCCTAACTTCTCACCACCGGGTCGCCAATGGGGTTATGATGTCGGCTTGTTATCTCAATCTCCCGACTTGTTTACCCAACTTTTCACTACTCCTCCTACAAAAACTAATTCTGATGAGTTCTTCAGAGAAGTAGGTCGAGATGATGTTTGGGTGAAAACTTTACTCTGTGCGAAAAAAGATGATGATGTTGCACAAAATGCCGTCAGCAATGACCAACGACCAACATCCTGTAACGAACCAAACGACTGGGATGACCTATGAATAAACTACTTACCTCACGGGAAAATTTACGTGAGTCTCCCGACTCCGGTTACACCATCCTCGAAGCAATGATGGCGATGGTTGTAGTTGCTGTCTTGATGATTGCGATCGCGCCTGTCCTAGTTTTTGCTACAGGGACTCGTGTACAAGCTCGACGGGTAGAACTAGCAACCCAAGCTGCTAGAACTTACATTAACGGCGTGAAAAGCGCTGCGATCCCAGTCGCAACTATCACCGGTACTACCATCACGCCAATCATTGAGACAAAGGTGTTAGCTTCAACTGCTGACAGAGAAACCTTTAAGGTTGATGCTCCCAATAATGCTGGTTTAAGCTGTTTAAATGACGGTTACTGTCAAAGTCCAACGTCTCTTTACTGCGTTAATCTTGATGACGATCCGGGATGTAAACCCGAAAGCGTCAAAGATATGCTGATCCAAGCTTACCGCAGCATTCCCGAACCACCCAATCAACCTGACCCCAGACAAGGCTACTTACTAGGTGTTCGAGTGTACAGAGCTGATGCGTTCAAATCAGGAGTAACCCTGGTAGCTGACCCACAAACTCAACAACAATCAACAATCACAGGAGGAATAGGAAATCCAAGTATTCCTGTAGTACAAATGACTACGGAGATTGGTACTAGCAGCGGAGCCGCAAAATCATCATTTCAGAATTTATGCGATCGCCTTGGCTGTCAGTAAATACTCTAATCTGATTTGCTACTAGATTTTAATTAAGGTCGATCAACTCTCAAGCACAGGAAAAAATAGTTATGAAAAGTTTACTCAGGTTGCTACTAAAAATTAGTTTCAAGCCTAATCGCTCTAAGGTCGATCGAACAGTTAGCGGTTTCACGCTGATTGAATTGTTAGTAGCAATGATTATTACATTCTTAATTTTGACACCTTTGTTAGGTTTTGTTGTTGATGTCCTAAATACGGATAGAAAAGAACAAGTTAAGTCAAATACAGAGCAAGAAGTTCAAGCTGCCCTTGATTTTATTGCTGAAGATTTGGGTCAAGCAGTTTATATTTATGATCAAACAGGAGTGAATGAAATTGTAGATAGTTTGCCCGCAGCTAACCCTACTAACGGAACCCCTATTCTCGTATTTTGGAAGCGACAGTTGATGAAAAAGGTATTGCCTGCAAACTCTACAAGTGAAGATTGTGATCCAATTGGAACTGATGATACTTGCAACGATAGTTATGTATATTCATTAGTTGCCTACTACTTAAGACCAGATACTAATAATAGTGCTAATAATATCTGGTGTCAGCCTGCTGGTGGAAATTGCCCAGCCCGAATTACTAGATATCAATATCGGGATGGAGTAATAGATACTAATGCTCCTAACCCTGCCTATTTTATAGCCCCAGATCCGCGAGCGGCTGAACCTGATGGTTTTTTGCCATTTAACCTCTCTATACCTGGAGATAATCTTCAGGAAAAAATGAACCAATGGCCGCTTCAGGAAGAAGGTGGAACGATAGCAACTTTTGATCCTCCTACCGCGCAAGTGCTGGTTAATTATATTGATACAACTACAGTCCCAAATGTAGCCACACTTAGTGAGTGCCAAAATGCTTTGGGTGCTAGCGCGTCAATAGTATCACCTACAAATGGAAATGGTTTCTACGCTTGTGTAGATTCAACTAAAACAGTAGCACGGGTTACGATCAGGGGAAGTGCTCTGCGGAAAATGCAAAATAACGCTACTTACAATAGCAACAATTCAGCATTTTTCCCAACAGCAAGCGTTCAAGTTCAAGGATTAGGGGTATTAGGGCAGTAATCTTTATTTAAAGTTCACATCTTGTACCATTCTCAAAAGCCTGTAGGGGCGGGTTCGCCGAGAGCTTTAACCGTACTATAAAAGACTAAAAAACCCGCCCCCACCCCGCGATCGAGTCCTTTATTGATATTAGTGCAAGAGATCGGCGTAAGTATTTGGCCGGGGCGGGTTTTCTGGACTTATCGTTTATATTTGGATATCTTGGCGAACCCGCCCCTACAGAAATTATCTCTAATTAACCAGACTTAATATCAGGGGCTTTGGCAATAATGCAATATCTCAGTTTAAAATAGATCCAATGAGTGTCAAACTAAGGTATAAAAACCAGAGAAAAATATGAAAAACTCAACACTATTAAAACTTTGGCAGAGAAGTTTAGCTGCAACTAGCAAGCCACATCTGCAACAATTAAGCGGACTTTCTAGCCAGTCAAGAATAGGATTAGGAAAAAAACATCAGCAACATGACACAGGGTTTACGTTAATAGAACTGCTGATTTTGCTATTGATAGTTGGCATTTTAAGCTCGATCGCGGCTCCAGGTTGGTTAGCTTTCATTAATAATCAACGTTTACGCACTTCGCAAAGCCGAGTTTACGGAGCCTTGCAGTTAGCTCAAAGTAATGCTAAACGGGATAAAGTAGCATGGCAGGCTAGCTTTAGAACACAGGGAACAGTAGTTCAGTGGGCTATTCACCCTGCAACCACCGATCCGACAACTTTGCCAGTATCAACATCTCCTTCTTCTGCACCTAATGTATGGTACAGCCTAGAGGATAAGATTGCGATCGTTGATAATGCTGGTACGGCTCCGACAACGTTACCACAAACAAATAACATCTACACAGCCATATTTAACCGTCAAGGTTGTCTTGTGGACAATGCACAGAATGAGTGTACAGACGCGGTAGCCGCATCATTTACACTACCCCAGCGTATAACACTAATGCACAATGATCTAGGCGCAGCCAGAAAGTGCGCGGTAGTGACAACACTTTTAGGTGCAATGAGAACAGGTGACGATGAAACAAGTTGTAATCTAAACCCATAGCCTATATTTAAGCTGAGGAGATGCAAATCTGTCACTTGCGATCGCAACTCTGAACTATGAAATTACATTATATAATTGTGATTCAATGGTCTGATGAAGATAACAGCTACCTAGTTCACTTACCCGATTTTCCATCCCAGCAGTTCCACACTCACGGAGATACCTACGAAGAAGCTTTAAAGAATGCAGTAGAGGTATTAGAGCTTTTAGTTGAAGAATATCAGCTAGACGGTAAATCACTCCCAAAACCTAAAACCATAGCAGAAAACCTTGTCTTTGCCTAAACAGAGGTTTAAAGCGATCGCCATTTTCCATCCGCGTTAATCTGCATTAATCTTGACTATCAAACATTCCCCTGATTCAAATACCTTTCAATCAACACAATCGCCACAATATCATCAACAGGCCGAGGGGGAGTCCGCATTCCTTGAGGAATCAACCGGTTAAAACCTTGGGGAGGGAACATCTCCCAAAAGCGATCGCGTGCCTCCAAACTACTATAGCGCTCATCAACCTGCACAACATCCACCAACGGCAAACTAGCCGAAATTTTTTGTTTCCAAGTACGAGAAGTAGTTTGATCCCCCATCACAATTAACTCAATCGGAAACTGCGAACATAGAGATTCAATAGTCACGATCGCATTCTCAGCCAGCACGACTTGATGATAGCGAACTTGCCTATCTACCCCCATAACAGCTATTCCACACTTATCGCGCCCCGGATCGAAACCTAAAATCATTAATTGTTAGTAGTTAGTAGTTAGTTGTTAGTTGTTAGTTGTATTTTTATATTAACCACTAACCACTAACTTTGTTATTTCAACCTAATTCTTGTCATTGTCATTGCAACCTAATTCTTGTCATTGCGAACGCAGTGAAGCAATCCCAAGGCCTAGAGATTGCTTCGCAGGGCTCGCAATGACATTCTCATCCCATTAACATCATTCTCATTGCGAACGCAGTGAAGCGATCGCAGGGACTAGAGATTGCTTCGCAGAGCTCGCAATGACATTATTATCCCCTTAGATCATTGTCATTGCGAACGCAGTGAAGCAATCCCAGGGACTAGAGATTGCTTCGCTTCGCTCGCAATGACATTCTTATCCCATTAACATCATATATGACTGTCAATCTTCTCAGCTCCCCCCTTCCCCGACCCCACTGGCCCCGTACCAAAAAGTACTACCCCATCATCAATAGCCACCAAATTAATTTTCAGCGGCCCAGCCGTATAAGTCACATCAGCCGCGATCGCCTGCACATCCAAAGGCCGATCGTACTGCTGTAACTGCTCAATAAAAGCTAACAAAGTTTCAATCTTATCATCAGCAATTTGCACTCGCCCCCCAACAATCCCCATAAAATTAGCACGAAAATTGCAAGCATCGATCAACTTTTCCAGCTTTTTCCGCACATCTTCATCCGTCAAATTCGAGGGATTAATCGTAGTTCCCGCCACCACATCTCCCCCACGAAACACAACACGATTAATCTCCGCCTCCGCAAACACCTGAATCCGTTTTTCACCCTGAAGATAATTCGCACCCGCCAAAATTCGCACTACATAATCTTGACCATCCTTAATCTGAACCATCAACTGCTCAACCTCAGCCTTCGTAATATCAATTACCTGCTCGCTCCCATTCGGTTTGCCAGGTTGAATCAACCGCACAGTCGCTCGATTAGCCTCCTGCAACAACCGATCTACCGCTTGCTGGGCCACAGGCGGTTCCAGAATCCGCACCACACCAGCGGCTAAAATTTGCCCCCGCCGAATCGCCACAGTACCGCTGCGAATTGCCTGAAAATCCCTCTCTAAAATTTGCACTTGCTGCTGCAAATATGCTTGCTGATCCTCCAAAGAAGCTTGTTCTTCCCCCAACTCTTTCAACAGCGCTTCTCGTTCCGCAATCACCAAATCCCGCTCAGCAATAGCCTGTTCCCGTTCCTGCAAAAAGCGATCGCGCTGAGCAATTTCTGCATTCCGCTGAGCAATATCGCGATCGCGCTGAGCAATATTCCGATCCTGTTGAGCAATAGCGCGATCGCGCTGAGCAATATCCTTCTCCTGCTGAGCAATATCGCGATCGCGCTGAGTAATTTGGGCCTTAACCCGTTCTCCCTGTTCCCTCAATTCTTCCTGTTCCGCTTGCAATTGCGCGATCTCCGCCCCCAGAGCCCTCTTTTGTTTAGAAACAGTTTTTAACTGACTCTGAGTCCGATCTAACTGCGACTCAGTGCGCGTCCTCGCAGCCTCCACCCTACTCAATTGTTCCTGAGTGCGGGATTTCGCGGCCTCCACCCGATTCAATTGAGTTCTCAGCGAATTTAACTTAGCCTCAGTCTCAGCTTGCTCAGCATTCGCCGCCTCCAAAGAACGATTAATCTCATCCAAACTCGCCCTTGCTTGTGCTTGAGCCTCCCTAGCCTTAGCCAGCTCAGCTTCCACTTGATTTTTAGCCTGCGTCGTTTGGTTGAGCTCCTTACGAGCAGTATTCAGCCGCTTCTGAATCTCATCAATTCCAAACACCCCCGTTCGCAAAGGCTTACTCGCCGCGAACAAAATTCCCAAAGTAGTCGCCGACAGAATACTACCAGTCAGAACCGTCACCAAAACAGCCGTATTCCGGGGGCGGAGTTTGAAAAGGCTAAGCCTAGCCTTACCAACTTTCGTACCTAAGCGATCGCTCAGGGTAGCGATTACGCCCCCCAAAATTAGCATTACAATTACCAGGATATATCCGGCAGTCATCGAACCCTTAGATGAAGGAAGACCCAACTCTGAATAGATAAGTTATCGATAGATTCTAGAGAGCAGAAGTTCAGCCCTTCCTCCTTCCAATTTAAGTGAATTGCTGGCTTAGGGCTACCGGATTATGAACCGTGATCTTTTTCTTATGGATCGAGATCATTTTCTCTTGCCTGAGATCCCCAAGCAAACGAGTCACAGTCACCCGCGTCGAACCAATCGCCTCCGCGATCGCCTGGTGAGACAACTTCAAATCGATCGTAATCCCCTCCGCCCCCGGAACGCCAAAATCCCGGCACAGAATCAACAGGAAACTGACCAACCTCGATCCCATATCCCGGTGAGCCAGCGTCTCAATCATCATCTCAGTTTGCAAAATCCGCGAGGACAACCCCCGCAACATCACCATCGACAGTTCTGGATCGTCCTTAAGAGCCTTCTCCACCTGTTCAATGGGCACCGAGAGCAATTCCACCGGCGTAAAAGCCACCGCGTGGTAAAACCTGTCAGAACGATGTCCCGTAATCAGAGACAACACCCCAAACACACTATTTTCCCGTAGTAGAGCTACGGTAATTTCTTCCCCCGCCTCATAAACCCTAGAGAGCTTAACGGCACCTTTAATGAGAACATAGACGCGCTCAGCCGGGTCTCCAGGGAAAAATATAGTCTTCCCCCGTTCAAAGCTTTCGACAACGGGGGGAAACGCTCCGCCGCTAATTTGGCGGAACACGGCTGCTAGCGGTCTATCATGGGTCACGACTAGATCCTTTGTACTAACCAATACGATTGATACTCACCTGAATCATATTTCACTGACAGGATTTATCCTGCCCTCACCTTTTCTCCCCAAGCTGGACGCAAAGGGTGTTCAGGATATTTTGTTATAAAACGAAAGTTCCTTTGGACTCTCAGACATTATGTTCATAAAAAAGTTCGGTAAGTGGGAAACTCAGTGGCTTGAGCCCTGAGAGGGAAACGACGCGAATGATTTTAATTTAATATTAAATTAAACAAAACTTGTAATAACTTACACTTATCGGCTGTAATTTCACAAGAGACAAAGGTAACGAAGGTCTACCAGGCGATCGCGATAGCCATCGGGCGATCGCCTTCAGGTCAGCAGCCCAGAACTCAGTAACCTTGGATCGCGATCGCGAAACCTGCAACTTGAGTTAAGAGGGGCAAACCACTTTTGATCGTCGTACCAATTGCTTATAGAATATACTACTATGCTAAATTTGACTGGAAAAAACGCTCTTGTAACTGGCATTGCCAACAATCGCTCGATTGCTTGGGGCATTGCCCAGCAGCTCCATAAAGCTGGGGCTAATCTTGGGATCACTTATCTAGCGGACGAAAAGGGCCGACACGAAAGAAAAGTGGCGGAACTCGTAGAACCGCTCAATCCCAGTCTCTATCTACCTTGCAATGTCCAAGACGACAACGAAATCAAGTCTACTTTTGAGACAATCCGCGACAAATGGGGAAAATTAGACATCCTCATCCACTGTCTAGCCTTTGCTGGCAAGGATGAACTCTCAGGCGACTTCAGCAATACTTCCCGCAAAGGTTTCACTCAAGCTTTGGAAATTAGCGCTTACTCCCTAGTGCAGATGAGTGCGGCTGCTAAACCTCTAATGACTGAGGGTGGTAGTATTCTCACTCTGACTTATTTGGGGGGAGTGCGAGTAATACCGAACTATAATGTTATGGGCATTGCTAAGGCGGCATTAGAAATGAATGTCCGTTATTTGGCCGCTGAACTCGGCCCCCAAAATATTCGGGTGAATGCAATTTCTTCAGGCCCCATTCGCACTCTAGCTTCCTCCGCAGTTGGTGGCATTTTAGACATGATTCACCACGTAGAAGAAGTTGCCCCCTTGCGGCGAACTGTGACTCAAGTAGAAGTAGGAAATACAGCAGCTTTCCTATGCAGCGACTTGGCTAGCGGGATCACGGGTCAGATTTTATACGTGGACGCTGGTTACGAAATTATGGGAATGTAGTTAATTGTTAACGGTTAACTGTTAACGGTTAACTGTTAACTGTTAACTACATTTGTGAATGATTATGCTTTAGTTAATACTAAGTAAAAATTTAAAATTCACAGGACTTACACACCAACAACTAACAACTAACAACTAACAACTAACAACTAACAAC
>NZ_JAQMUA010000064.1:0-21637 GCF_028330895.1 Kamptonema animale CS-326
AGCAATTAGCCATTAGCAATCTAATCTTTCCACAAAACAATACCTCCCAATAACCCGTTCACATTAGGTACAACTTTAACATTTGGTGGCAACTCCAAAGTAATTTTTTTAGTATTGCCACCGCCGATATAAAGACAGTCGCAATTAAACAGATTTTGAAGAGTAGCGATCGCTTTTTCCAAACGACGGTTCCACCTTTTTTGACCGACTGAATCTAAGGCCGCGCGGCCTAACTGTTGTTCGTAAGTTTCTCCCTTGCGAAAAGGATGGTGTCCCGCTTCCAAATTGGGTACTAATTTGCCATCCACGAATAGGGCCGAACCAAAACCAGTACCAAGAGTAATGACTAATTCCACGCCATGACCAGAAATTGCCCCCATTCCCTGCATATCCGCATCGTTGACAACCCTGACTGGTTTACCTAAGCGATCGCTAAGAGTATTTCCAAAGTCAAATCCGACCCAATCCGGGTCTAAATTTACGGCGGTTTTAGTAATACCGTTGGAAACTACGCCAGGGAAACCCACAGACACGCGCTCAAACTCGCCTTGTTGGGCAACTAAAGATGCGATCGCAGCGAGTACGGGTTCCGGTTTAGCCGGTTCCGGTGTTTCCACTCGCGCTCGTTCCGCGATCGGTTGGCCCTCTTCGTCTAAAATCATCACCTTGATGCCGCTACCGCCAATATCAACGGCGAGAGTGCGAACAGATTTATCTTGTGTTGTCATTTGGTCGTACTCAAACAGATAAGTTAATCAGATTTTAACTTTGAATTGGCAAAAATTTTGCATCTCCTCCCAAATTTCAGGAAGAACATTTGTCAAGGCATGATCGCTATTTAATTCGATTAACTGCACCCAAGGACGTTGAGCGGCAAAATCTCTGCTAGATTGAATTGGTATGACTTCATCATCTTTCCCGTGAAAAATTAAGGTCGGCAGGGGGCGCTGCAAATCTTCATCTCGATATTGAGCCATATCGATAACAAATTGATAATGTAATGGTAGATACTGATTTTTGCTGTAGTGGTACACAGAGCTATATCCTTCTGACTGCCACTTAGCAAGTTGCTCATCTCCTAATTTCGGCAACCAATGTGATAAAAACCCAAAAGCTGGTGCTAGTAAAATTATCCGCTGCACTCCTGTATTTTGCTGCGCCAGAATTGCTGCTGTTAGCCCACCAAAACTAGAACCAATTAATCCAATTTTCCCTTTATCAATACTAAGTTGAGATTTTTCTAATTGTGAAAATTCAGCCTCAACTTGTTGCAGTTGTCGCCTTAGAGTCAGATGGGAAAAATCACCTTGATTGAGATCGGGTAATTTCAGGTTAATTCCTAGCTCGGAAAAGCGATCGCTCAGATATTCTGCCTTGGCAGACTGAGGACTAGAAGCAAACCCGTGCAGATAAATATAGTTACAATAATCTTCCTGATTCATGACATAAGTAGCTCCACCTAATTATAGGAATTACGCAAAACTGTTTGTAACGCCGCGCTCCCAGAGGTAAAGATACCGTTGAGAAAGGGGCGTTACGATATTAATGTGTAAGTCGCGTAAATGTTGCTTTCTACCTATCACCGCTGAGGTCTATTTCCACCTCTATTCCGATTGGTAACATTCTCCCGACGCTCTTGCATTAGTTGTGCCAATTGACGGCGCTGCTCTGGGGTTAAAACTTCCCGCATCGCCAGCATAATATCAAATTGCAACTCTGCCATCCGCTGTCCATCCGCTAAAACTTGACGGTGTTTTTCACGAATTTGACTCTCCGAAGCAGTACCGCTCATCATATTCATTAACTCTTGTCGAGATTTACGCATTGCTTCTCGGCGCTGAGTAATTTGGTCTTTATATTGATTGCGAATTGCCTGCATTTTCTGCTTTTGATCTGCGGTTAAATTCAGTTTCTCAAACAACTGCCCGCCATCGCGCATGGGAGGGCCTGGCTCCTGTGGAGCTTGAGCAATTGTTTGAGGTAATTTAGGAACTGCGATCGCGGCAGTGCTCCCTAGAGAGAGCATTAAAAAGGCTAAAGCTGAAAAACGGCGCAATAACATGAATGTCACCTATTTGATAGTTGTTAGTTGTTAGTTGTTAGTTGTTGATTGTTGGTTGTCAGTTGGAACTGTCATCGGCAGCAAATTAGAATCGCTTACACCTCCATCCCAATTACTGAGAAGAAATGCTTCTAGATGAGCTTCTTCAGTAGCACTAAGTCTTGTAGGAGTTAGAGTATGATAGCCAGACCAAGCAACTAACAAGCTAGCAGCAATAGCAGGGGGAAATATCCACAAGCGATTTTTGATTTTTGCTCTCCCCTTAGCAAATAGCGATAAGATAGGTGAATTTTTAATTGTATCTTTATCTCTATTTGTAACTAAGCTTTTTCCTTCTATAGCCACCATTATTCTTTGCTCTAAATCTGGTGCTTCTTCAGGAAGAATTGGACGATATTGCTTCAAAAAGCTAACTAATTTTTGGTCGCTAATTGGTTCATTCATAGCTGCACTCCTTCTTGTTGTAAAAATTCCCGCACAGTAGCTCTAGCACGAAACAGTCGAGATTTAACAGTTCCAATAGGTACTCCCAAAATTTGAGCAACGTCTTTTTGGGGAAGGTCTTCTAAGTCGTGCAGCACTAAAACACTGCGGTGTTCAAAGCTGAGTTTTTCTAAGCCTCGCTTGACTAAATCTTGATAGTGTATCTGCATTAAATCAAAGTCTACTGAGATTTTTGAGTTGGCATCCACACTAAGATTTTCCTCTATTGTCAGTTTAGTATTAAACAACCGCTGCTGGGCAAATGCTTGCCTTTGATCGGCAGCAACATTCCAGGTAATTCTATAGAGCCAAGTGGAAAAGTTGTCTCGCTGTTTGAGTTTCGGTAGTCCTTTCCAGACTCGTAAAAATACCTCTTGCACTAAATCATCTAAGAAGAATTGGCCGCAGAGTTGGTAAAGGGTCGATCTGACTTTGTTTTGATAGCGTCTGTACAGGTGGCGAAAGCAGGTGCGATCGCCTTCCAAGCACTGAGCAATTAGGTACGAGTCAGAGTAACCAGGTATGGCATCGGTTGGCACAGCTAACACCAGCAGAGTCTCCCTCTCCAGTTTCGATATCTTGCGGGTTTAGACAGTGGATCTCGAAAAAAGGTTCAATCTCAGATCTAGCAGCAATGACCAGAGTGGTAAGATACCTGGGTAACAGCGGTAATTATGTCATTTTTTCCGGGCTGATGTGAATTATGGTCGCCGTGTGGCTGAAGGGTTAGGAATCGCGATCGATCCTGCGATGATTGCTAAGTTGGCTGCGCCTGTTGGGGTGTAGTTGGTGATGAGAAGTCTTTTTTGATTGGATTTTTTAAGGGTGTGGAGTCCGCACCTCTTCTTTTTTATTTAGTAGTCTGAGAATTGCCTTCCAACCTTGGTTTTCCAAAGATTTCCAAAGTATTGTAACATTCAATTCGTCTTTGAAAGTTCTGATGTTTTGCAATACAAGTATTCAAAGGATCTAATATGTTTTTGCGGATTGCTCGGCTAATTGAATATTTGCGCTCTTGATGCTGAAACTGTGCAGTCAGAGTTACAAAATCAGTGATTGCTTCATATATTATTTTAAGTTCATGTAAAGCTTCTGCGTTTGTGATTTTTACAGCCAGACTCCGCAACTCACTACAAAGAATCTTAGCCTCCTCTTGAGATAAGTTATGATCTCGATAATAGTAACTTACGACTTCACCTAAATATTGAGCGTGTTTTGCTGTATTTTGGATTTTATTTTGTGCTTCCTCTATCGGAGCTAAAAACTTATCCAGCAACATTTCATAAATATACTGATCTCGCAAATTTGAGTTAGAAATCATTTCTAACTCTTTCATTTTTTGCTCATACTTATATTGTTGTTTCCGAGCAGACTTTTCGACCATGCGATCAAATACACCCACAGCCAACCCTACTGCCTGAAATGCGCTCCCTACTGCCTGAAATGCGCTATCCATAAGTAACCTTTATAAATAAATATTTACAAACTA
Source organism: Kamptonema animale CS-326 (assembly GCF_028330895.1). Taxonomy (NCBI): domain Bacteria; kingdom Bacillati; phylum Cyanobacteriota; class Cyanophyceae; order Oscillatoriales; family Microcoleaceae; genus Kamptonema; species Kamptonema animale. The sequence continues at coordinate 4,035 of NZ_JAQMUA010000064.1, forward strand.
TCCTATCATAATTTTTTATAGTCGTAAACCAATAGATTCATAAGTGCGGCCGTTGCGTAGGCGTAGCCAACCGCAGGCATCGCTAGTTCACTCTACGCCAACACTAGGATACTTTCGGTTTCACTATCTCCAAATTGGATAATAGTATCAAAATTATCTCTCAAAATCTGAATAATCTTTGATGTAGGACTGTTACCAATCCGAAGATAGACAAATTTGGGTGGATGACTATACAGTAAACTACGTTGATGAAAGTCAGAATCCTTGGAAGCAATCACAAAGTTATTGACTTTTGCATAGTCCCAAATAATCGCATCATCAGTATTCGTAAGTGCCAAATTCTTGACATGATCGGAATTGGGATACAAATCAATAATCTTGGCAATAATCCGGTCTGAAAGGTTTTCGTCTAATAATAGTTTCACAGGGATGCTACGAATAACTTTTTCTCACGGTCAGCAGCAAAAGCAAGACAGGCTTTGATATCTTCCGAATTAAGTTCAGAAAAGTCTTCCAGAATCTCTGCTTCTGTCATGCCACCTGCTAAATACTCTAAGATGTCGTAGACTGTAATTCTCATTCCCCGAATACAGGGTTTGCCACTGCGTTTTCCTGGCTCAATTGTAATGATGTTGTGATAATTCATAAGGTGATAATTAATGCAATTATACCGGCACGTCTTGTATTTAGCCTTGTGTGAGGGAAATCGCTCATATTGAGCTATTGTAGCATCTCTCTTAGCCTGCTTACGCCGTGACCATCTCCTGCGTGAGTTCGGGATAAACTGGCTCAATTTATAATACCACAATCTGCTATAGTTGTAAACCAACAGATTCGTAAGTCCGACCATTGCGATCGCACTCTCCCTTAATCAATCTTACATCACTAACAGTAGAATGACGGTTTGGGCAGTTTCTCTAAAACCTATCGGACTATTGATGTGAATCAGATAAAAAGAGCATTTTTCCAGTAAGTATAAGTCTCATTTCCTATATGTTTGACCTCTTCTTTGTAAATATCATCTAAACATTTTAAGAAGGCTTGAGCATAGGGTCTTAATCCCAGAATTGTCAAACTTGTGAGGATTCTCGTGATTCTCAAGTAATTGTGGTCAAATCTATTAATCCATTCAGTTTTTCTTTGTGAGTATTCATCTGATTTTGTAATTTCTATCTCATCACTTCCCCGATCATTACATTAATTATATAAGTTATCTCAAAGTTACAAACTCTTCCGCTGTGGATGGATGGATGCCAATGGTAGCATCAAAGTCTTTCTTCGTAGCTCCCATATTAACTGCGATCGCCATACCCTGAATAATCTCCGCAGCGTCTTTTCCTACCATGTGAACTCCCAAAACTATGTCAGTATTTTCCTCAACTATTAACTTAACAAATGTTTTCTCATCAGCACCAGTCAAACTGTGAAACATGGGACGAAATTTACTGCTATAGCATTTGATTGAATCCCCAAATTTTACTCGCGCTTGTGCTTCTGTCAGACCAACGCTAGCAGATTCTGGTTGAGAAAACACCGCCGAAGCTACATTTTTATGACTAATCGCTCTAGGGTTATTGCCAAATTCAGTATCGGCAAAAGCTCGACCTTCGCCAATAGCAACTGGTGTTAAATTTATCCTGTTTGTACAGTCTCCAACGGCAAAAATATGAGGCTGGCTGGTACGACTATTTTTTGTAACTGCGATCGCGCCTAAGACTGTCTCAACTCCCGCCTTATCTAAACCCAATCCCTCTAAATTTGGACTGCGGCCAGTAGCACAAAGTAAAGCATCTACTGTTATTGTTCCTTGGCAAGCTCCCCACAATCTTAATTTTAAACCCTCTGATGTTTTTTCAATGTGCTCAACAGCGCTTTCTGTCAAAAATGCTACCCCATGTTTAGTCATTCCTTCTTGAATGTTGGAGCGGATATCTTCGTCAAAACCGTTTAAAATTAAGTCTCGCCTGATGATTTGACTAACGCGACTTCCTAACCCGTTCATAATGCAGGCAAATTCAACGCCAATGTAGCCGCCACCCCAAATTGCAATCCGCTTTGGGTGTTCTTTTAGCAAGAAGATCTCGCGGGATGTGATGCTGTGTTCTATTCCGGGAATGTCGGGTTTGACTGCTTCGCCACCTACGGCAATTAAGATTTTTTCTGCTGTGATTTTGCGATCGCCAATTTCGACAGTGTGGGGGTCTACAAATTTGGCGAATCCCGAAATCAATTCAACTCCGGCTTTTTCCAGCAAGCTGATGTGCAGTTTACTCAATCTGCGGACTTCGTTATCTACGGCTGTTACGAGTTTTAGCCAATCAAAGCTACTCTCAACTTCACTCCATCCGTAACCGATCGCATCTTGATAAAGGTGCGAGAAACTAGAAGCGTAGACCATCAGCTTTTTGGGTACGCAGCCGCGAATTACGCAAGTACCCCCGACGAGATCCCCTTCTGCGATCGCAACTTTCGCTCCATAACTAGCCGCCCTTTTAGAAGCCGCCAATCCTCCAGACCCCGCGCCGATCGTAAACAAGTCATAATCGTATGTCATAATTGTTATCTCCTCTACTATTAAGATTGTAGTAAATTTGCTCTTGATTTTTTTAAATTGTCTCTCAAAAATTTTATTTTTTCTGCTAAAACCACTTGCATTTATTAACTTGACATGATATTATTTTATAATGGAAATCTGTCCAAAAATTTTATTTTTGCCACCATCCCATTATTTAAATAATACCACAATAGACCATCAAAACATATATAAAAATGTAACATTTTTTGCCGTCACCATCCTCAACTCTCAACTTTTGCTGTTTATTGCCAAAGTTTTTAACCAAGATTAAATCTAACAAAACTTACGGGATCTCTGCCATTTGCTATCATTCCGAGGTCATTTACTCAGGACTTACGCAAAAATATTTGTAACGCCGCCATCCTCGCGGTTTCTTTAATTTAAAATGGTTATTGTCAGCAAAAAACTACCAACCAAATATTTCAATCAGGAAATAAATCATGTCAAAACAACCATCAGAAAACATCAATGCTTCCCAGATCAACCCTGATACAGGATTTCTCGATCCTGCCAACATCAGATTAATCTCCGCTCCCCCCATCGACCCAGCAGATGACCCATTATTCGACCCCAACTTTTTTAACCTCACAAATGATGAGGACATAGTTTCTCTCGCACCTCGCATTCTACGTTCTACTCCAGGAGGTTTAATTGCTCTAGCTGGAAATGATTTTGTCAAAGGATCTGACGAGCCCGAATTAATCAACGGAAATGCAGGCGAAGACACCTTAGTTGGTAGCGGTGGAGACGATACTTTGCGAGGCGGTATAGATTTTGACCAACTTTATGGAGGGACTGGCAACGACATTCTCAACGGGAATAAAGAAGACGATTATATTATTGGAAATGAAGGAAACGATGTGTTGCGCGGTGGCAAAGGCAATGACAATTTAGTAGGTGAGGAAGATAACGACACCCTGATAGGTGATGGGGGTATCGATAAGCTTTGGGGAGGTGCAGGTGAAGATATTTTTGTGCTATCGAAAGATTCGGCCGTCCCCAATCAAGAAGTTGGTTCGCTTCAACCCCGGTCTAATAACGATCAGTTTATTATTGACCCAGTTATTGCCGATTTTATTTTAGACTTCACTCCTGGTTCTGGAGATGCGATCGGGTTGACTGGAGGAATGACACAGGACGATATTGTTGTCACGGAAAGGTTTTTAACAATTGGCGATCGCAGAGATTTTGACAGCAGGGGCCCTTTCCCTTTAGGAATTCCAAGGACAGCCGATTTTCAAACAGAAAATATTAAGGTGTCAGTAATTAGGGAAATTAGCACTGGCAATATTCTAGGCATGGTCAAGAATATCTCTCCCGAACAACTTAAGTTTGTATCTATCTCAGATCGAACACTAGGTTTAGGGTAAAAGTGGTAATTGGTAATTGGTAATTGGTAATGGCTAATGGCTAATGGCTAATGGCTAATGGCTAATGGCTAATGGCTAATTACCCATCTCCCCCATCCTCCCCATCTCCCCCGCTCCCCCGCTCCCTCTTTTTCAGGCTGGTATGATTACAGTAAAAGTTGAACCCTTACCCAACTCACTTTTTACTGTAATCTCTCCTCCCATCATCTCGCAGAACTTCTTCGCGATCGCCAACCCCAAACCAGTACCACCGTATTTGCGCGTAGTTGAAGGATCTGCCTGCATAAAAGGTTGAAATAGCCTTTGCAACTGCTCTGAACTCATGCCGATACCAGTATCAGTGCAATTAAAAATTAAAAAATCATAATCAGCAATTAAAGATTTAGATAAATCATTTTCAACATCTGATTCCTGCTTTTTCAACTTTTCTGATTCAATAGCTACTCTTTCCCTATTCACAGTCAGCGAAATCGTGCCGTCATGAGTAAACTTAGCCGCATTACTGAGTAAATTAAACAAAATCTGTCGCACTTTCGTTTGGTCTGAGTGCATAGATCCAATATCTTCTCCATACTGTACATTCAGGCGATTAGCATTTTTGATCAATAGCGGCTCAACAGTTGCTACTACATCTCGGATCGTAGCCCTCACATCAAACGTCATCAACTCCATCTCCATCCTGCCTGCTTCAATCTTAGATAAGTCCAGAATTTCGTCAATCAATCCCAGTAAATGCTTGCCTGCTTTGTAAATATTTTTCACATCGCAAACAAATTCTTCCTCACCTAAATCTTCAGCATCCTCTTGCAACATCTCGCTATAGCCAATGATCGCGTTGAGGGGAGTTCTCAACTCGTGACTCATGTTAGCAAGAAATTGACTCTTGGCTAAATTGGCAGCTTCAGCAGCTTCTTTAGCCTTATACATTTCTTCTAGTACCCGTTTGCGGTCAGTAATATCGCGGACAACGGTACAAATAATTTCTCGACCGCCGTAAGAAATCAAATTAGCATTCACTTCAACATCAACAAGAGAACCATCTCGGCGGCAGTAAATCACTTCGCCTAGCCTGCGCTGTTTTCTTCTGATCAACAGCTCAATATTGCGGTTAACTGTATCTTTATCGTGGACAGTAATATCGTAAACAGTGAGATTCAAAATATCATTAAGAGTATAGCCCAGTAAATTTATAAAAGCTGTATTAGCTTCTAAAATGTGTTTAGTTTTAGCATCAAACAAAAAAATACTATCCGAGGCCTGCTCAACTACAGCGCGATAGCGTGCTCTTTCCTCTATTTGTTCGCTCTCAGCTTGCTCGATCTCCGCTAGCATTCCATTAATAGTGCTACCAAGGCTCGATAATTCATCTCTACCAGCCACAGACAAGCGGAGCGAGAGGTCTTTGCTAGTGCTAATCCGGTTCACCCCTCGTGTCAGATAGCTCAATCTAGACAAGACTTGGCGCTCTAATAGCAGTATAATACAGCCGCTAAACCCTACCCCCACTAAGACTACAGAGGCAAGCAAATAGTATAAACTCCTTTGACCTTGCTGATAGATTTCTCTAGGGATATTCACTTGCAATAGTAGTGCTGGTTGACCATAAATATCTTTGAGTAGGGCGTATCCTGCCAGTAAATTTTCATTTATGGGGCGTACTAAAATTGGTTTTTTATCAGATAGAGTATTTCGTACAAGCTGGAAGTCTGCTGGTAGCTGAGGCTCATTAATACTATGAACGGTGAGGGGAAAGCGGGTAATTTTAGACAACCGATTAATGGCAGTAGCATCTAGATTTCGACCAAAGATCAGCGTACCTCGGATTGGGCTTGTTCCTTGAGTATTTAGAATCGGTTGTGAAGTAATCAGCATCGGCCCTGAAGGCAGCAGAATAATGCCAGAACGCTTGCTTTGGGGGTTGGGATGTTTTAACAGAAGATCGTTAACATTTAGGTGGGATTTTAATATCTCTGGTATCGGTGTATTTTCGCCCTTTTTGGTGTCAAAACCAGTACCGTAGATCGTCTTGCCAGAAGTATTAATAAACAAGGCAAGATTTACGTTTAAGTTTCCTAGCGCTTCGGGCGCTAAATTCGAGTTAATATATTCTTTGTTAGCATCTTGAATAAAAGTATATGTGTCATCCCACGCTGACCAATCAGCAAAGCGGGAGTTAAAGTCACTTTCCGTTTGGCTAAATACGCTCAGCACTCCATTCACAACTTGACGAGCTTCCTGTTCTTCAGCTTTGTTGAGACTCCTCAGAAGGATTGTTGAGGATGTGAAGTAAAGAACGCTAGTTAATCCAGCGAGGGTTACACCAATTATTAATAGTGTCTTATGACGAAGTTTCATCTTTTTTCCTGCCTGGATACTCCTGTCATATCTGTATTCAGGTTGACAGTGAGAGAAAAGGCTTGCTCAGTATATATGCTTCTCCACGATTAGTCCTAAAGCCGGAACTCAGGAGAAATCTTTCACTGCCAATCTTTTAGAGGGCGATTGCTCAATAATACCTTTCTCTAAGGGGATGCGGGAGATACGGAGATGGGGGATGGGGAGAGGGGGAGCAGGGGGGCAGGGGGGATGGGGGCAACTTAATCAATTAAAAATTAAAAACGCAAAATTAAAAATTGTAGGCTTTAATTTTTTAATTTTTAATTTTTAATTTTTAATTGATCGGAGGGGGATGAAGTCAACTAGATACAAGAGCTCTTTTTTGTCATTATCGTTACAGAATTTTCTGAAGTATTGATTTATTAAGGCTTTCGCCTTGAAGTATTGGGTTATCAGGCTCATCCTTTATTTGTGAATAAAACTATACCCGACTTTTTTTGTCGGGTATGTTTGACAACATTTTGAGCTCGTGTTACTATCCACACAGAGTCGAAAACCACCGTAGAAAGTAGGGAGTTCACCCATGACCCAAGCAACCAAAACCAAATCCACATCAGCAACTGCTGTCAGCCTCAAGTGCAAAGAATGTAGCGCAGAGTATGAACTCGAAGCTAAGCACGTTTGCGACCTGTGTTTTGGGCCGCTGGAGGTTAAATACGACTACGATGCTATTCGTCGCACCGTTTCCCGCCAAACTATCGAAGCTGGCCCTAACTCGATTTGGCGCTACCGCTCCTTTTTACCAGTCGTTACAGATAATGTTATTGATGTCGGCACGGGTATGACTCCCCTGCTTAAGTCTCACCGTTTAGCTCGCCGCCTGGGTCTAAAAAATCTTTATATTAAAAATGATGCTGTGAATATGCCCACTCTCAGCTTCAAAGATCGAGTGGTGTCAGTCGCTCTCAGCAGAGCTAGAGAATTGGGTTTTACTACTGTTTCCTGTGCTAGCACTGGCAACTTAGCTAATTCTACAGCGGCGATCGCAGCCCACGCCGGTCTAGATTGTTGTGTCTTCATCCCCTCCGACTTGGAAGCGGGCAAAATATTAGGCACTCTGATCTACAACCCAACGGTAATGGCAGTTCATGGTAACTACGACCAAGTTAACCGCCTCTGCTGCGAAGTAGCCAATACACACGGCTGGGGATTTGTCAATATCAACTTGCGTCCCTACTACTCCGAGGGTTCTAAAACTCTTGGCTATGAAGTGGCGGAACAGTTAGGCTGGCAATTGCCCGATCACATCGTCGCTCCCTTAGCTTCTGGCTCTCTCTTCACTAAAATTTACAAAGGTTTTCAAGAATTTACAGAAGTCGGCTTAGTGGAAGGAAAGAAAGTCCGGTTTAGCGGAGCTCAAGCAGACGGTTGTTCGCCGATCGCTCAAGCATTCCGCGAAGAACGGGATTTCGTAACGCCAGTGAAGCCGAATACAATTGCTAAATCGATCGCGATCGGCAACCCCGCAGACGGCATCTACGCCTTAGAAATTGCCCGGAAAACAGGCGGTAATATCGAATCCGTCAGCGATGCCGAAATCATCGAAGGCATGAAATTATTAGCGGAAACTGAAGGTATCTTCACCGAAACCGCAGGCGGAACTACGATCGCAGTCTTGAAAAAACTCGTAGAAGCTGGCAAAATTGACCCCGAAGAAACCACCGTCGCCTACATCACCGGCAACGGCTTGAAAACCCAAGAAGCCGTCCAAGGATACATCGGCGAACCCATCACCCTAGAGCCGAAATTAGAAGCATTTGAGCGTGCCCTAGAACGTGCTCGGACGCTTGATCGCTTAGAATGGCAAGAAGTGAGCGTCTAATCATCACCATCCAAATTTTTGGTAATTGGTAATATTAATAACAGCAAATTACCAATTACCAATTACCAATCACCATGAGCAATGTATTGGGAATCGACGGCGGTGGCACTAAGACTACTTGCGTCTTAATGGACAAAACTGGTAAAATTATTGGACGCGGTGAGGCGGGCCCGTCTAATTATCAAAGTGTAGGAGTTGACACAGCAAAACAATCGATTCAACTCGCCATAAAAAACGCAGTTTTAGCTGCAAAAGTAGAGCAAAATTTACCTATAAAAGCAATTTGTTTGGGCTTGGCAGGTGTTGGTCGTCCCCAAGATATCAAAATTGTAGAAGATATTGTAGAAGATTTGGTAACGCAGTTGCAATTGTGCAACAACTTACCAATTAAATTTTTATTAAAACCTGAAACTACCTTAATTTGTAATGATAGCCAAATTGCTTTAGTCGGCGGTATTGGCAAACCCATAGGCATAGCTGTGATTGCAGGTACAGGCTCTCATATTTTTGGTCAAAACCATCAGGGAAAAACTAAACGAGTCGGCGGCTGGGGATATATTTTAGGCGATGAAGGTAGCGGTTATGACATAGCAATTCAAGGCTTAAAAGCAGCTTTAAAATCTTTTGACGGGCGCTTAGAATTTACCACTCTCACAGAACAGTTTAAAATTAATCTTAATCTTAAAAGCATAGAAGATTTAGTAGAAGTAGTGTATCGGCGTGGGTGGGGAGTTAAAGAAATTGCAGCCTTAGCACCAATTGTAGACAGAGAAGCAGCAGCAGGCGATCGCATAGCATTAAATATTATTAACAACGCCGCCACAGAATTAGCCTTAGCAACAAAAGTAGCCATCTCAGCCCTGTTTGACAAAACAGAAGCTTATGAAATTGTTACTATAGGAGGTGCGTGGAAAGGTACGGCAAATTTGCGGGAGAAGTTTGAAGATTCTATAAGCGCGATCGCTCCCTTCGCAACCATAATTTGGCCGCGCCATGAACCGGCCTGTGGTGCAGGGCTGTTAGCAATAAGCGCTCTCAATCGATATAACAGTTCTTAATGGGGTAGGTATTTCTCTTAATTAGCCGTTAACAGTTGTAGGGTGGGCGCTCGCCGAAACCATATTAGCTACTCGTGACAAGATTTTTGCGGCGAGCGCCCACCTTACGTTTATTAGCAGTTAACAGTTAACACTCAATTCAGCAACTAATTTATCAGCCGTGCGTCTTTAATTACTTTAGATTGCTTGTAATAAGGAGACACTTTTCATGTTTACTTCTAATCAATGGCACTCCCGAACAGTGGCAATATTAGCAATAGGAATCGTAATTGGAGCGGCTGCACCAAATGTTGCGCCTGCTCCCGCTACAGCTCAACGTATTTCACCATACATTGATGCCAGAATTCCAGCAGGCACTACTATCCCAGTTAACTACGAAAAGGATAAAATTATCGTCACTCCCGACGAAACTGCACCTTTAACCCTCACAGTGGCGCGAGATATTAGATCGTCCCAAGGTAGAGTATTGATTCCCGCTGGCAGTGAAATTGTCGGTCAACTACAACCTGCTAGAAGAGGTTCCCAATTTATTGCTAGAGAATTGCTTTTAGGGCGCAATAAACGCTACCGTATTAACGCCAATTCCAGAGTTGTCACCAGAACCGAAAGTATAGAGAGGGGAGCTAATACAGGTTCGATTGTTAAGGGCGCAGCAATTGGTGCGGCGGCGGCGGCGGCGATTTCAGGGATTACGGGAGACAAAGCGATCGCCACTGAAGAAGTCTTAGGCGGTGCAGGAATTGGCGCGATCGCGGGAGTATTGTTCGGCAGAAAAAAAGTTGATGTCGTCGTCATTCGCCCCGAACAAGACTTAGGATTGACAGTACGCTCTGAGCTCGTTTTACGGTAGGAGGATGGGGGAGATGGGGAAGATGGGTAATATCATGTCCGGTCGATTACCATTAATAAAAATCCCTAAAAGTATTGGTACAAAGGGATCGTCATCATGGGCAATCGCTAGGACATGATATAATTAGCAATTACAGGACTTACGCACCAAACCAAAGAAACCGGGTTTTTTGACGAAAATACTTCGTTTTCACCCACAGATTCTCTCAAAAACCCGGTTTCTGGGACGACCTACGTAAGTCGTAAATTACCAATTACCAATTACCGATTACCAATTACCAATTACCCATTACCCATTACCCATTACCCATTACCCATTATCAATTATCTGAAGATATAAACTTTTGATTAGAAATCAAGCCTTGAGCTTGCAATTCCTTGGATATTTCCAAAGTGATAATACAGGTAATCAGCCACACAAATCCCGCTATATAACCTGCAATCACGTCAGTAGGCCAGTGAACGCCGAGATACATCCGACTAAAACCGATAGTTGTCACTAACAGCACTGTCAAAATGGCAATTAACCACCGCCACCGGGGGAAGTAACTAGCCAGAAAATAGCCCAGTAAACCGTAAATTACCATTGACATCATGGCGTGACCGCTGGGAAAACTGTAGAAGCGGACATCAACTATTCGTTCCCATAGTAGAGGTCGAGTACGGGCAAATAGTTTTTTGAGCAAGGTGTTTAAGCCAACGGCCCCTAGTGCCCCGATCGCAATAGTCAGTGCTTCTGAACGGTGGTTGCGTAGTAGGAGTACCAGCCCCAAACTGAGGCAAATCACTAGCAGCAAACTCGGCTGTCCCAAATACGTAAAACCGACCATAATTTGATTGAGTACAGGAGTATGCAAGCTTCTGAGACTCAGTAAAATTTCTGTATCAAAGGCCTGGGTTTCCTTTTCCAGGACTTCTTCTGCGATCTGGGCAAATCCCCACAGGGCAAAAGCCGCAGTCGCCAGTCCCACCAGCCGAATTGTAGTGAGCAATGATAGAAGTGATAAAAGTTTAGAACGCATCTAGGGGAAGTTTTGAGTAGAGATTGCTTTGTTCCTCTTTTACGATACCTGCTAAATCAAGTAGATAGATCCATGATTTCACTATCCAAGAAATATATTTCTAAGTTCCTCCTAGCCGTTACGCTAGTAGTTCTTTCTAGCTGCTTTGGCAAGACAACCAGCACTACTGCTAATCCACCGCAGGTTGAAGCAACTGTTGTGCGATCGCCTCAACCTTCGGAAGTTGCCCAACAACCCAATACATCCTCAGCAACGCTAAAATTTGCCCCACCCATTGGCTGCACTTTGGGCAAGGACTGTTACATTTTCCACTATGTAGACAGAGATCCTAGTCCCGCAGCCGTTGACTTTGGTTGCGGCCGCCAAACCTACGACGGCCATGACGGTATAGATTTCGGCATCCCCGATGAGAAAGCGATGGCATTAGGCGTACCCGTTAAAGCTGCTGCTGCTGGCAAAGTCTTGCGATCGCGAGATGGGGTTGAGGATCGGCGAGTAGACGATCAAACCACTAAAACCCAAGTCGAAGGCATTGAATGCGGCAATGGGATGGTAATCGATCACGGTAACGGTTGGGAAACTCAATATTGCCACCTCCGCAAAGGCAGTGTTGTCGTTAAATCTGGGACGCAAGTAGAAAAAGGCACAGTTTTGGGCATGGTGGGAGAGTCTGGTTTAGCCTCTTTTCCCCACGTTCACTTAACTATCCGCTACCAAGGCAAGGCGGTAGACCCGTTTGTAGGTATAGATTCTCAGTCTGGCTGCAAAGTTACCCGCAACCCACTTTGGGATTTGCCACTAAATTATGTACCCACAGGTTTAATCCGGGCTGGCTTTTCTACTCAAGCACCAGATATGAATGCTGTCTGGCAAGGAAAATTTGCCGAAACCGTACTTCCTGTAAATAGTCCCGCTATTTTGTTTTGGGTGCAAGCTTTTGGAGTGCTTCAGGGCGATCGCGAATATTACAAGTTGTTAGGCCCCAATGGTCAAATCATTGGAGAGAATACAAATGAAATCAAATCCTCTAACCGCGCCTGGCTTAGTTACGTTGGCAAAAGGAATCGGGGAAACTCCACACTTACCCCTGGAATTTGGCGGGCTCAGTACCAATTGAAACGGGGAGATAAAGTGTTGATCGACTTGAAACGACAAGTGGAATTGCGTTAATTAATCTTATACCAAATCCGGTTTAATACCCCTTAATTCTTTAGTCTGGGTAGGGTTCGCTGAGCCTGCCGAAGTGTCTACACTGAGCTTGTCGAAGTGCGGACGAAAGTTTGTGGAGTAGCGATTTCAATCGCCCACTTCGTTTATGTCTAGCTAAAACCTTTCGGCTTAGAAGTCACGGCGAAGCTATTGATTCTATTGCCCTCTTCCCCTAGCCCCTAATTGCTAGTCTCTAGCTTTTGATGCAGTGGAATTTCAATCAAAAATTCCGTTCCTGCTCCTAGTTCTGAGATACAATACAATCGCCCTCTATGCTCTATCGTCACAATTTGATAACTAATAGATAGCCCCATTCCCGTACCTTTACCTACGGGTTTAGTTGTAAAAAATGGGTCAAATAGTCTTTGTTTTACTTCCTCTGTCATGCCGCAGCCATTATCCGCAATCGAAATTCTAACTCGATCCGATCTATAGAGACTTGTAGTAATCCTAATTATCTTTTCCTCCCCCTGATGCCGCTCTTCTAAAGCATCCAGAGCATTCGTCAAAATATTCATAAATACCTGGTTAAGTTGCCCTGCATAACACTCGATCTCCGGCAGATTACCATACTCTTTGATAACTTCAATCCCAGCATATTTGGGGCTGGCATTCAAGCGACTCTGAAGAATCATCAGGGTGCTGTCAATACCTTCATGGATATTCACCGCCTTGACTTCCGACTCGTCCAACCGCGAAAAATTCCGTAGGGATTTGACAATATCACGTATTCGTTCCGCACCTACGTGCATAGATGTAAGTAATTTCGATAAATCTTCGCTGAGAAATTCTAGATCGACCTCTTCTGACTTAGCTTGAATTTCTAACACAGGCAGGGGATAATGCTGTTGATAGAGTTTTACTAGATCTAATAAATTTTCGGTATACTGGCTGACATGAGATAAATTACCGTAAATAAAAGCTGCGGGATTATTCACTTCATGGGCAATCCCAGCTACCAGTTGACCCAAAGAGGACATTTTCTCGCTTTGGATAAGTTGTCCTTGGATCTGTCGTAATTCCATCAGTGTTTGTTCTAAATATTCAGTTTGCTGCCGCAGTTGATTTTCCATCTGTTTCTGCTGAACCAGGGATTGATTTAGAAGTTCGACTTGTTCCTGAGTTTGGGTATAAAGTTGGGATTTTTCCTTCGCATTTGCTTGTGCTTCTTCAGATAGTTGTACCTGTCTCCATCCTCCTATAATTGCTACTATTAGTACGCTCCCTAAAATTAGTGTTAGGATATTCAAAGCATCGAGCGAAGATTCAATGATTGGACGCGGAATGACCAAAGCTACAGACCAATTTACCTGCTTTAAAGGGGTATAAGCTACATATTGCCAGAGGCCATCAACTTTGATTAATTCAATTCCCTGCTCTTTGTTCACCATCCGTCGCGCGAGAGTTGCTAAATAAAGGTCTTTACTTTCCAGCAAGCTAGTCGCTGGTTTTTCTGTGGTTCCTCTTAAAGACGGATCTGGATGAGCAATTATTCGACCCTGGGAGTTGAGAGCAAAGGCATAACTGCCTTGACCTAGTTGCAGACTTTGAACGACTTTAATAAGTCGATCGATGGGGATAGCACCTGATAATGTTCCTAATGGCTTTTCTGGTGAGCCAATTGGAGCACCAATTTGGATTTGGGCTACTCCCAAGGAACGACTAATCACCGGGTCATTAGCTGTGACTTTTCCCGCCATTGCTGATATGAAAAAAGGGCGATCGGCTATACTTCCCTTAGCTTTTCCTACTTGTGTATTGAATCGAGAACCGTCAGGAAATGCCATAGTAAGCTGTTGATATTCCTCGATCCGTTTGACCTGGGATTTAAGGTAGGGTTCAACGACATTCCAATCCATAGTTGCTAGAGTTGGTGTGTCAGCAATAGTTGCTATTTCTGCTTTCCGGGTTTCTAACCACTTATCAATTTCCCCACTACCCTGCTGAACTTTTAATAAAGCTTTTTCTTTGGAAGTGTCCAGCAGCAATTCATAGATAATCAGATAACTAGCGATCGCAGCAGCACTGACTATCAAAGTGAAACCTGCCAGGAGTAAAAGAGTAGTTACTTTTCTCTTTTTTCGTTGTTCTTCCTGAAAATTATTATGAACCTGGCTAACTTTACTAAAGCTCATAAATGTTGGCATTTTAATGATGAATTTAGCAAAAAGCACCTCTTTCCTAATAAGTTAAGAAGGTCTTTGAAGCGGATAATAATTAGAGATTGGTTCAAGTCTAACTAGGTAAGTGTAATAAACTTGGATATGTTACCCCATGTAAAGCTATTATAACCTTTGCCTTGGCTTAGGCTGCCCGAAGGATTTATGCTGCAAAATTTAAAGTTTTTCAAAAAAAATTAAATTTTTGTGTCAAAGTTTGGGTTAAGTAAATATATGTGATAGCAACCACCAAAGTGTTGAAAACCCTCATTCATTACCGAAGTCTGCTGATTCTAAGTAGAAGGAAGAAGGATTTAGTTATCTACGAGAGAAGGATTTAGTTATCTAGGAGAGAAGGAAGAATGTTTATAAAGTCAGTTTTTTAGCCATACTTATCTTATGTTTAATTAGGTGGATTTACTTATTCCCTTTTTCCCTCCTTCCATTATTCTATTCTTCCCTAGTCCCTAGCCCCTAGCCCCTAGCCCCTTCTTCAATCAGTTATAGCTCTAACTGGGCAAATTGTCCCAAGCTTGAGAAACAATGTCCCATAAGCGACGGCGCTGAGACAAATCCAGAAGATTATCCTCCTCTAGCACCTCAGCTTTGAGTTCATCTAAAGACTGTTGCCTAGAACGGGCTATATTAATAACGCCTGCGATCGCAGTTGCCACCACTTCCTCATTCACCCGCTGTTGTCGTAGGGCAACCATTTCTTGAGGGTTCGTAGGGATGGGATAATTTATGGCAATCGCCGCAGCAGGGTACGGCTGATGAGACGGTTTACCCCCGCCGTCCAAGGCATCGGATAATGAGGAGCGAACTTGAGTATCGCGCATAAAAAATGTAAGAATATGAGAGAATTGTAAACTTTTCTAAAAACAACTTAGTATTTGTGGAGTATAGCGCACTTTTCTCCTGTGTCAACCCCTATTTTTATGAATTTATTTCACGTTTGAGACTGTAAAATGCAAGAAATTCTCTACCTAGAAATCCCAACTCCTAAGACTAACGCTGTATGCAGTTGGTTGCAGCAAGAATTTGAGCCTGGAGTTGGCAAGAAAATTATTACTCCTGACGGCTTTCGCTTACTCTTAGGAACAACAACAGCAGAAGTTGCCAATCCTGAATCGGTAGAACTTTCCGTTTTCCTGTGGTCAGTGCAGCGAACCACATACTTAAAAGTATTTCGCCTGGACAATAAACCCGCTAACGGTGAAATGCAGTTTCTCGATCGCCTCACAGTGTCTGTGAGAAATCAATTTCCCTATCAATATCCAGAACCACCAGTCATCGATTTATCCCAACAGTCGATTTTTGAGGCCTTGGCCCCCCACTATCCCCTTACTGTCCAATACTTTCAAAAAATGCCTCAAGGGGAATATGACCTCAAGCGCGTTTATTGGTGGGAAAAGCGTTGGCGAGAAGGTGTTCGCAATCCTCAAACACCTAAGCAGGTGGTGTTTAGGAAGGAAGAAGGAAGAAGGAAGAAGGAAGAAGGAAGAGGAGGAGAGGAAGAAGGAAGAGGGAATGAGGCGGACTCTGATTCTTGTTTCTATGATTTGATTTATGTGGGAGGCGCTTTAGGCATCATCCATGCGGCTGTTATGGCTCGGTTGGGCTACAAAGTGCTGCTGTTAGAAAGGTTGCCTTTTGGTAGGATGAATCGAGAGTGGAATATTTCTCGCGATGAACTCCAAAAGTTAATTAATTTAGGTTTGTTTACGGCTGCGGAAGTCGAAAGTTTCATTGCCAGAGAGTACAAAGATGGCTATAGCAAGTTTTTTGATGCCAACAATCCCGCGATCGCAAAAGCTCAAGTCCTACATACGCCAAGGGTGCTAAATGTAGCCCTAGATGCTGAAAAACTGCTCTATTTATCAGGAGTTAAGTTCACTGAAGCTGGTGGTGAAATCTGGGACGAAACTGATTTCATCCGTGCAGATGTGGAACCTCAAAAAGTTATAGTTCAGGCTTATCATCAGCCCAGCCAATCTCAGCGACAAGCTTGTGGTCGCCTACTGGTGGATGCGATGGGGAGTGCTTCTCCTATTGCTTGGCAACTTAACGGAGAGCACACTTTTGATAGTGTTTGTCCGACTGTAGGAGCGGTAATTGACGGAGGTTTTGAGCGGGGAGTATGGGATTCTGATTATGGGGATGTACTCAATTCTCATGGGGATATTTCGCGAGGCCGTCAATTAATTTGGGAATTATTCCCTGGTGCGGGCTCGGAAATTACGATCTATTTGTTTCATTACCATCAGGTCAATGCTGACAATCCCGGCTCTTTATTGGAGCTTTATGAGGACTTTTTTGCGATTTTACCAGAGTATCGTCGTTGCGATTTAGACAAGTTGGTATGGAAAAAGCCGACTTTTGGTTACATTCCGGGGCATTTTAGTTCGGGAAGTCGCGATCGCACTGTTGCTTTTGATAGACTAATCGCGATCGGTGATGCAGCTTCTCTTCAGTCTCCTCTAGTTTTCACTGGGTTTGGCTCTTTAGTTCGCAATCTCTCCCGTTTAACTGACCTTTTGGATGCTGCTTTAAAGCATGATTTACTTGAGGCCCACCATTTAAACCAAATTCGCGCTTATCAGAGTAATGTCTCTGTGACTTGGCTATTTTCTAAAGGGATGATGGTACCGACTGGCTGTTTCTTACCACCAGCGCGGATTAATTCGATTTTGAATACATTTTTCGGCGTTTTGGCTAGCACCGATCTCGCAGTTGCAGAAAAGTTTATCAAAGACCGGGTTGATTGGTTAACTTTTAATGGACTTGCTATCAAAGCAGCCCTCAAAAATCCCTCTCTTCTAATTTGGATTTTGGATTTTGTGGATCTGGAAGATATTCTACGTTGGTTGCGGAGTTATCTTAATTTTACTCTACTTGCTTTGGCAAGTTGGCTGTTTGGATGGCTTCCTAATTTGGCTCGGAAAACTCAGCCTTGGTTGGAGTCTCGCTATCCTTCTTTTTGGCTATGGTTAAAGGCTTTTAACTATGCTATTACTGACGGGATCGGAAGACCACAAAATTAAATTGGTAATGGGTAATAGGTAATTGGCGAACTTAATCTAACAGTTAATCAAATTTTAGAAGGTGAGATTTAATTGCTATCTGTCATTGCGAGCGAAGC
>NZ_JAQMUA010000065.1:0-7599 GCF_028330895.1 Kamptonema animale CS-326
AAATTACAATAAAGGGGTCGTAAACCCGGATTTGGTATTATCTGCCGGAATGCTTGGCCCCTACTACAAAATTGGGATGCTCCTCTTCAGTCTCCGGCTTGTCTATGCTAGAACCCTAAGATGTCAAGAAAACAGACAATTGGCTAACTGTAACAATGCTTAGGCCAGACTTTAGGGGAAATCCACCTCCGACACTCCCCATCAGAGTTAAGACACAGTAAAGCTTTTATCGATTTATAGAATCGTATTGGCTGAGTCTGATTAAAAATCAAGCGAGACAGTTCAGGAACTAGAACGAATACGATACAAAATCTTAAGCGCTTTCTAAATAATGAGTTCATAACTCAAATACAGGCGTTCTATGAAAACCTCACTCAAACTTCAATTTGCTGCTCTTGCTGCTACTGCTATCGGCACAATTTCTGCAATAACTCCCGCGATTGCGGCCTTCACTTTTGGTCAAAAAGATGTTGACCAAACGAAATTTGTAGCCGCCGCCGTTCCCTTTCGAGGCGGTACCACTCACCAATTAGTAATTCTAGAACAAGTATCGAATAAACGCGCTTGCTGGAGCGAAAGCGGCAATCGTCCTGTTACTGTAAATCCCCTACTATTAAAGTTTAATTTCACAGGAATTTGCGGACGCGCTACTGATAGTAATGGCTACTCTATTCGGGTTGCTGGAACTGACTTAGGGATGCAATATAATCTTAATATTCAGCGCGTTAATGGAGAGATGGTACTGGTTGGCACTAATCGCCGCAATCCTTCTGCTGCACCGATGGTGATTGGTCGCACTCGCGGTGTTGCTAATGGTTTAACGAAGATTTCTCTGGAACCAGGCTGGCGCTTTGCTAAGCGGACTTACAATGGTAAGATGCTAGGGCATATTTATCTTACTAATAATAACATGGCGCTGGTAAATCGGTGAATGGCGAGTTTGTGGGAAAGGCGGAATATTCGGTGAAACTCAAATATTCTGCCTCTACTTAGGATAATTGCTAATTGCTAATTGCTAATTAGAGCCTTTTCGTTCTTGGTTCTTCCTTCTGCTAGAATTAGCTTGAGGCCATTGTCAATAGTAGTCTAAAGAGCTAGAATAAAATTATACTTCATCAATCTATACCAACCGCCAAAATGTTTAGGACACTCTGAATTGCTGAAACCATTGATTTTATTCCCCTCTTCCCAGCCCCTAGCCCCTAGTCCCTAATCCCTAATTATAGTATTACGCAATTGTTTACACCTAACAAAATCTTCACTGTAGATGCGCTGTCGGTTCGTCTCTACGAGACGGAGAAACAATTAGCAAACGACGCGGCACAAATTTCACAAACTTATTTGCAGGAAACTCTTGCTAAACAGGGGAGTGCTACTGTACTGCTTGCGACTGGTAATTCGCAAATTAAATTTTTGGAAGCTTTGATTGTTTTGGGCGGTATAGATTGGTCTAAAATCACTTTTTTCCATTTGGATGAGTATTTGGGAATTGATGCTAATCATGCTGCTAGCTTCCGCCGCTATATGCGCGAAAGGGTGGAAAGTCGAGTACATCCTGGGGCATTTCACTACATCGAAGGAGACGCGACTGAACCGCTAGAGGAGTGCGATCGCTATGCTAAACTTTTACAGGAACAGCCGATTGATTTGTGCTGTCTTGGTTTGGGCGAAAATGGGCATTTGGCTTTTAACGATCCGCCTGTGGCTGATTTTGGCGATCGCAGAAGTGTAAAATTAGTAAAACTCGATCTGGCGACTCGCCTGCAACAGGTAAATCAGAGTCTTTTTTCCCATTTGGAAGCTGTGCCCCAGTATGCTTTTACAGTGACTCTACCATTGCTGGGCTCAACTAAGAAAATTATTTGCCTCGCACCAGAAAAACGTAAGGCTCCTGCGGTTAAGGAGATGCTTTTAGGTTCAATTAGTGCTGCACTTCCCGCTTCATTTCTGCGAATGCAGGCTCAGGCAACTTTATTTTTAGATGTAGATTCAGCGAGTTTACTTTAAGAGTTAATCTTAACAAGACTTACGCAGACATCGCAAAAAACGTTAAAAAGTTGGCTGTAAGTTACCGTTTTTTTAGTGGTTCCTATTTTTTGAGGAGAGGAGGGGATCGAGATTACCGCATCGCGATCGCATCCCAACAGCCCGATACCGTTGATTTAAGCCAACCATCCCCACCTGCTATTGACCCCGATATTCAGGACTTTGGCACCCAACCACAGAAACCGGGTTTTTTTACGAAAATACTTCGTTGTTAGCCACAGATGCTCTCAAAAACCCGGTTTCTGGAGCCATGAGCGCAAGTCCTATATTGTTACATTTGTCAATAGGTTGTCAAGCTTAATCGATCATAACTTTTAGTGTCAAATTAAGATTACCCTATCCTGATTGTTGTAAAATTATTAAAAAATTATTTAAAGTTGTTTGAGAAGTAAGCCAATGTTTGAAGAAAACTACAGGTTCCAGGTTTCCCCCTTACCTGCAAACAATCGCTGGAAGTGGCAAGTGCTCCTCCCAACAGGAGCCATCTTCACATCCAAAGAATACTACCCTACCTCGGATCAAGCTATCTGTGCGGGTCAGCATTGGATTGATGTAGAAACAGCATTTAATGCTCTGAACCGCTCTCTATCCCAAATTTGCGGTGAAGGTACGATTACTCAGAAGGAATATGCCAACTTGATGAGATCTTTTCTGAGGATTACCAAGCACTCTTGTGAGAAGTAATACCATAACCATAGATGCGGATTATTGGGGCGGGTTTAGCTAATAACTTTGCCATTCCGCAGCTCGATCCTGTAGGCAACCCACCCCAAAAACTGGAATATCCTAGAAAGACTTTTGTACCAAACCCTTCTAAATCAGAAAAACTCTGATTTTTGAATCGCGATCGTATTTGCATTTATTTCAAGGTGGGCTAGAATAGACCCACTATTTGCAGTGAGCGATAAAGTGAGAGCAAAAATCCTCTTGTTCTTAAAATCTATTCAGAGTTGGACGAGTAAAACTCGCTCGATCAGAAGTTTTGTCCGCAATTCCCGACAAAATTTGCTGTCATTCCTTTGGCTGGGATTCCTGGCTTTTTTGGTCGCGATTGTAGTTGTTCCCCTAACAGCACAATATCCCCAAAGCAGCATTGCTCAAGTTCCATCTCATTCTGTTTCCAATCTCATTGAAAAAGGTAGAATTCTTTATGAGGCGGGGCGGTTTTCTGAGGCAGCAGCGCTTTGGCAACAGTCCGCTCAAAATTATGATATAAAAAACGATCGTCTTAATCAATCTCTTAGTTTAAGCTATCTGTCTTTGGCGTATCAAGAATTAGGGCTTTTGCCAGAAGCAGAAAATGCCATTGCCTCCAGTCTCAACCTAATTAATAACTCCTCAATCAACCATTCTTCCTCAGCTATTGTACTGGCCCAAGCATTAAATATCCAAGGACGTTTGCAGTTAGCAGCAGGACAAACTGAAGCTGCCCTCGATACTTGGAAAAAAGCAGAAGCATCTTATACTAAAGCTGGAGATGAAACTGGAATTTTAGGCAGTCAAATTAACCAAGCCCAAGCCTTACAAACCTTGGGTCTTTATCGCCGTGCCAAGGCAACGTTAGAGCAAGCAAATCAAAAATTACAAGCTCAACCCAATTCTATACTAAAAGCTACAGGATTAAGGAGTTTAGGAGTTGCTCTTCAAGCAGTGGGAGACTTGCGTGAATCTCAGAAAATTTTAGAGCAAAGTTTGCTAATTTCTCAGCAGCTACAAACTGCAAATCCAGAGGCAGCGGCTATGGAGAAAAGAGAACTTAGTGCCACGTTCTTAAGTTTAGGAAACACTGCCAGAGCTTTGCAAGATGCTAAAAGTGCTCTGACCTACTACCGACAGGCAGCTCAACTTTCTAGTTGTACTACTACTCAGAATAATTGCCAGAATAATCATACTAGCATACAAGCTTTACTCAACGAACTTAGCTTGAGTATAGAAACTGAAAACTTAGCCGATATTAACTCATTATTGCCGCAAATCCAAAATCAAATAACTAACCTGCCACCTAGTCGAGCTACAGTTTATGCTCTAGTTAATTATGCCCAAAGCTTGATTGTAATGGAGACACCAAAAGAGCGAGCAAGCGGCGATAACTCTGCCGTTAAATCCGTCCCTATTCCTGTTACCAAACAAGCCGCTCAAGTATTGGCTTCAGCTATTCAACAAGCGACAACACTGCAAGACTTAAAAGCCGAATCTTACGCTTTGGGAGAGCTAGGAAAACTCTACGAACAGTCCACCCAGTGGGAAGATGCCAGAAAATTAACTCAACAAGCTTTGATAATTGCTCAAGGAATTAGTGCTGATAATATAGCTGCTCGTTGGCAATGGCAATTAGGGCGGATTCACAAACAGCAGCGAAATTTACCGATGGCAATTGCAGCTTATTCAGAAGCAGTAAAAACTCTCCAATCTCTCCGCACTGATTTAGTTACTATCAATCAGGATGTTCAGTTTTCTTTTCGTGAAAGTGTGGAACCAGTTTATAGAGAACTGGTAGAATTGCTATTAGATACTAATCCCAGTCAAGAAAATCTTAAGGAAGCACGAAAATTAATTGAAGCATTGCAATTGGCAGAATTAGATAACTTTTTCCGCGAAGCTTGTTTAGATGTTAAACCCCAGCAAATTGATGAAGTAGATCCGCAAGCAGCGGTGTTCTATCCAATTATTTTATCCGAACGTTTAGCTGTAATTCTGTCTCTGCCAAAACAACCACTACGCTACTACGAAACTAAATTGCCTAAAAACAATTTAGAAACTACTTTAGATGAGATGTTGCAATCTTTAAATCCGGCTTTCTCAAGTCAGGAACGCTTGCGGCTTTCTGAACAAGTTTACACTTGGCTAATTCAGCCATCGGAAGCAGATTTAGTCAAATATAACATCAAAACTTTAGTATTTGTCCTCGATGGCATTCTTCGTAATTTGCCAATGGCTGCTCTTTATGATGGCAAACAATATCTAATCGAAAAATACAGTGTTGCTATTACTCCGGGTTTGCAGCTACTAGAAGCACGAGGCCTCGGTCAGAGAAAAATTAAGGCTTTAACGGGAGGATTAACTGATGCTCGTCAAGGATTTTCAGCCTTGCCAGCAGTGAAATCAGAAATTAATCAAATTAGCTTAGAAATTCCTTCTCAGGTGCTTTTAAATCAGGATTTTAGCGAGGTTAATTTGCAAAAGCAAATTCGTGAAAATTCTTTTCCTGTGATTCACTTAGCTACTCACGGTCAGTTTAGTTCTAATCCAGAAGAAACATTTATTCTGACTTGGAATGAGAAAATTAATGTCCGAGATTTTGAGAAGTTACTGAGTAGTTCAAATGGACAAAATGACTCTAGGAGAGTGGAATTGCTGGTTCTCAGTGCTTGCCAAACTGCTGCTGGTGATAGCAGGGCCGCTTTGGGATTGGCAGGGGTTGCGGTGCGTTCTGGTGCGAGTAGTACCCTGGCAACGCTTTGGTCTGTACGCGATGATTCTACGGCTACACTAATGGCGGAATTTTACCGAGAACTCGCTCAACCTAATATTACTAAAGCTGAAGCTCTCCGTCTTGGTCAGTTGGCTCTTTTAAAGCAATCTCGCTACGAACATCCCTTTTATTGGGCTCCTTTTGTTCTGGTGGGAAATTGGCTGTAATGGGTAATTGGTAATGGGTAATTGCAATACTATTGTTGAAAACTTGACTTATCAAAAACTTAGACATGGATGCCTTCTTCATTGATAGACTGCCTTATTAATCGCACAGCGGAAGAATTCGCATTCGGACTCAAAGCGATCGCATATTCTAGATAGCGACGGGCTACGGGGGGAATATCTTTTACCAAACCCTTTAATACTCTCAAATATTTGTCAATCTAACCTGTTTGCATTTTAATCTGTTTTAAAACACGAAACACTTCAGTCAAATCTTGACTGCCAGTGGGAAAAAATAGCGAATACAATCGCGATGCACTGTACAAAGGAGTTGGCTTTGCGATCGCCTTCACAAAAATAAATTCATCTCCATTGGTAATTAGCCCAAAAGATGGAAGCTCTAATGCTGGGTTACACATCATATAGGACAAGGCTTGTGGCAATGCCAAGGAAGCCATAATGGTTCGTTTTGCCTCAATTACCAATATCCAGATGCGATCGCGCACAATTAAAGTGTCAATTCTACCGCGCAAAACTTCTTCATCGGTTTCCAAAGCGAATTCAACTGATTCTTCAGTACGTACCTCATATTCAGGTTCATAAAAGCCAACTAAGTCCAAAAGTGGGGAGATCATCAGCTTATCCACAGCACCCTCTGCTAGAATGCCGCGCCTTCTATGTCCTGCAAATCTCACCAAAAGGCGAGCGAGTGTTGCTCGTTCAATCTCGGTGAGTTCGGGTAAATCGTCCTGCCACTCCCGAAAAAATGTGGGTGCAGTGCAAGGCATTAGTTGAAATTTGTTTTCAACATCTGCGATCGTTAAAATCGTTTTAGAAATAGGTAATGTAATAACCATAGGTATATTTTCTACTATACAATAAGATTATTTTACAACTCATCTGAGAAATTTGCCTAAACACACTAATGGCGATCGCTACTTCACCCAACAACAAATATCCTCGAATGATTTTGTGTGTTTTAGAAGGCGATCGCCTGAACAATCATCTTTTCAAGTTTGTGATTAGGCGCTCAGTATTTCATCCAAAAACAAATATTCTCTAATGATTTAATGGATTTTAGAAGGCGATCGCCAATGATCTCTCCAAGCTCAACAACGAAACCAACCATTTTTGATTGCTCAATCTCTGCTGAAAACAGATAACTCAAACCCACATTCCGCAGATCTGACTCGGATGACTAGGACTTTTGATGCCTGACCCGCTCTAAATATTTTTAGAGCCTATCTTTTCTGATTTTAGTGTCACTTTTGGTTCAAATTATCCGATATTTAAGAAAGTTGACTTAACGGATTTTTTTAATAGATTGATTTTGGCCATTAATCAACTTATTTAGACTAAATTACACAACACAATCTCTGACAACATGATTGCTGCCTTGATACCCACATTCCGCAGATATTTAAGCAGATTTAATTTCAGATAAATTCGGAATCACGAAAGCCCAAAATGATTGCCATACAATCATTTTGGGCTTTTTTAGGATATAATAACTTCCACAACTAACCCAACTCTAAAAACTATGAAAAAGCCCTCAGAAGCGATAAATATCGTAAATTTAGACCATTTAGGAATAGTAGCAGGAATAATAGATGAGATGGAATTGGTAGAAGAAGTCAACAAAAAAGTGGGATTAAGAACCAAAGAAACCCTCAGTCCAGGACAAGTAATGAAAGCGATGATTTTGAACGGATTGGGTTTTTTGAGCGCTCCAATATACCTATTCGACACATTTTTTGTAGGAAAAGCAACAGAACATCTAATTGGAGAAGGAGTAACGCCTGAACAATTAAACGATGACAGGATAGGAAGAGCATTAGACAAATATTATCAAGCTGGGACGACAAAATTATTCACAGCAATTGCTCTAAAAGCAGCGATGAAATTTCAAGTAGAAAC